>NZ_BAABDI010000027.1:0-70244 GCF_039539545.1 Hymenobacter antarcticus
CACGGCCCGCTTTCCCAAGCAAATTCATGCCGTTACGGCCCAAGGTTTCTTCCTCAAAATCGTCCTCTTCATCTTTGTGCACGCCCTCGACCAAGCCGGCATATAGTCCGCAACTTGGGTTAGCTAAGCGCTGAAGAGGCCAGGTGTAAAATTTGGGGCGGAAGCCCAACACAGCCATTACAACGGATGAAACTCCTCGCAAAAAGCCCGCGCATTATCGTTATGCCTACCTTGCGCCGGTTGTTTTGCCCCTCGCTGCCTATGTCACCTGCCTCCGACGCCTCCGCTACACCGGCCACTCCCGTCGACTACCATCCCCTCATTCGCCAGGTATTTGCCGAGATGGGCAAGGTGGTAGTGGGCCAGCAGCCGCTGCTCACCCGCCTGCTCATCGGCCTGTTCACCGGCGGGCACATCCTGCTCGAAGGCGTGCCGGGTCTGGCCAAAACCCTCACTATCTCCACCCTGGCCAAGGTGCTGCACCTGCATTTTCAGCGGGTGCAGTTCACCCCCGACCTGCTGCCTTCCGACCTGGTGGGTACCATGATTTACAACCAGAACCAGTCGGTGTTCGAAGTGAAAAAAGGGCCGATTTTCGCCAACCTCGTGCTGGCCGACGAGATAAACCGCTCGCCGGCCAAGGTGCAGAGCGCCCTGCTCGAAGCCATGCAGGAAAAGCAGGTTACCATCGGCGAGATTACCTACCCGCTCGACCTGCCCTTTCTGGTGCTGGCCACCCAAAACCCCGTGGAGCAGGAAGGTACCTACCCGCTGCCCGAGGCCCAGGTCGACCGCTTCATGCTGAAGGTCCACGTCGACTACCTCAAAAAGGCCGATGAGCTGGAAGTGATGCGCCGCATGGCCAACCTCAGCTTCGTGGAAGACGTGCAGCCCATTCTGACCAAAGAAGACATTTTCGGCATCCGGCAGCAAATCAATCAGGTGCAGATTTCCGATACGCTGGAGAAATACCTCATCGAGCTGGTATTTGCCACGCGCCGCCCGGCCGACTACGACCTGCCCGAGTTTGCCCAGGCCGTGCAGTTTGGGGCCAGCCCGCGGGCCAGCATCGCCCTGCACCGCGCCTCCAAAGCCGTGGCCTACCTCGAAGGCCGCGACTACGTGCTGCCCGAAGACATCAAGGAAGTAGCCGCCGATGTGCTCAACCACCGCATTCTGCTCACCTACGAGGCCGAGGCCGACGGCATCCGGACCCAGGACTTGATTGAGGCCATCCTGCGCAAGGTGCCCATCAGCTGACGCGGAGGGCGGCAGGGACATAAAAAAGGGGCTGACCATGCGGTCAGCCCCTTTTTTATGGGTGAAGGTGGCAGGAGCTTACTCCACTACCACGCGCTTCACCACGAGGTCGTTGCCCGACTTGAGGGTGAGCGAGTACACGCCGGCGGCGAGGCTGCTCACGTCGAAGGTCGTGGTGCCGGTGGCGCTCAGCGCGCGCGTTTGCACCACCTGGCCCAGGGCATTGCTGAGCGTGGCCGAAGCCGTGCGCAGGTTGCCAGCCGGCACGCTGAGCTGGAAGCTCTGGTGCGCGGGGTTGGGGTACAGGCCCACGGTAGCGGCGAGGGCAGCGTTCTGAGTGGCCGAAATCACGCGCAGCTGCACGTTATCGAAGCCCAGGTCGTTGTTGCCGAAATCGGAAGTAGCCTGGAAGCGAATCACGGTAGTAGCGGAAGTGCTGTTGATAGCCACCGTTTTGGCCGTGAACGTGGTGTTGACTGTGGCCGTCAGGATGGGCGTAGCGCTGAAGGTGGTGCCACCGTCGGTGCTCACAAATACATCCAGCTTGTCGGCGCCGGTGGAGTTGATGTAGTCAAAGCTGAGGGTTTTGGTCCCCACGGCACTCATGTTCACATACATATCGAGCCGGCCCTGCAAGCCAGCGGCGCTGCCGTAGCTGTGGAAACGGGCCGAGCGGGCACCGGTGCTGAAACGGGTATTATAGACGTTCAGAGTCGGGTCGTTATCATCAAGGAGGAAGCGCCAGTTGGCCGAGGCACCGTCGTCATCCCGACGGAACGAGTTGTCGCCCGTAGTGGGCGAGTTGCGCCAGTTGGCAGCCGGAGCATCGCGGGTACCGCCCACGCTGAGCCACGTCGTCTCGAAGTCCTGAACGTAAGGCAGCGGGGCGAAGGCGGGCGGAGCAACCGGCGTAGTGAAGGTGGCAGTAGCGGGGCCGGAGGTCAGGCCGGCGGCGCAGTTCGTAATCACGCGTACGGTGTAGGCAGTGCCGGGCGTCAGGCCGGTGAGCACCACCGGCGAGGCCGTGGGTGCGGGCGTGACGGTGGTGGCCGTGCCGCCGGCGGGCGTATACGTCACGGTGTAGCTGGTGCCGCTGGCCGGAGCCGTGAAGCTAATGCTGGCCCCGGTGGCGGTGATGCTGCCCACGGCCAGGGCCGTTACGGTGCCACAGGGCGAGGGCGCGCTCAAGCCCACTTCCAGCGCCAGGCGCGTACGCAGGGCGGTCGTATTCACGAGGGCGAACGGACTGCCGGGTACCTGGAAATAGAACGTAGCCGGGCGAAGCGGGTCTTCGAGCTGATAGGCCAGAACAACGTTGTTGTCCAGCTCCTTGATGGCCACGAAAAAGTCGCCGGCGGGTACGGAAATGCTCGGGACGGGGATGACGACGGTACCGGAAGCGCCGGGGCGGGTTTGCGTCGGCGAGGTGTACAGAACAGTTCCGGGGGTACCACCGGTGCCACCGGCGTTATAGAGCTGCACCTGGTAGGTGGTGTTGGCATTGCCCGCGCCAACGAACGTAGCCGACACGCTGCTGACCGTAGCTGCCTGCGTGAGGGTATAGCGAGCGGCCAATACGCCATCGGCCTGACCTACGCCCACGCCGGCGGTGAATAGCGGCTGGGAGCTGTCGATGAAGGACAGGCTGGCGGCCGTTACGTCCTGCGAGTAGGTCTTTGAGTTGTTCGTCGCCAGGTCGTCGGTGTTCGGGATGGAGGCGGTGACCACGTTGGTGCCCGTGGTACCGGTAACGGGATACGAGAACGTTAGCGTGGTGGAGGCCCCGGAAGCTAGGGAGGCCACTGTTTGCGTGGTGCTGTAGGGGGTAGCGCCGGTCACGGTGAAGGTCACGACCAGGTTGGTCTGGGCTGCGTTGCCCGGATTGGCTACCACCACTTGCGCCGTTACGGGCGAAGAGTAGACGCTCGATACTTTGCCCAGCGTGAAGAGGCCGGCTACTGCGGCATCATTGGCCAGGTTGGGGCCAAAGCGGTAAGTGCGGCCCGCGTCGGCGGTTGCCGCCTGGCGGATGTTGTGCGTGTTGCCGGTATAGTCGCCAGCGGCGAACGTGGCCGCCGACCAGGCCTGGGTCGACCCTTTGGTGATGGTTGTTGAAGCCGCCGCCGAGTTGCCCTTGATGCCCACCGCCACGGTGTGGAAGTTATTGCCTACGGTGTTGGCCACCGTTGGGCCGTACACGAATTCAATCTGGCCGTTCTCGTAGAGCTTGGCCTGAAACGAGAAGTTCAGGAACTGGGTCGCGATGGTGCTGGCTTTGTCCTGCACGTTGGTCCACTGAATGGTGGTAACGCGGCTGCCCGCCACCCCGGTCGTGGCCACCTGGTAGCCCGTGCCCGCCACCGAGCCGGCCGTCAGGTCCACGGCAAATGGCATAATCAGGTTAACGTCGGCCGGGTCGGTGCTGGCGATGGGGCCCGCCGTGGCCGCCTGCGGTGCGGTGTAGAACAGGGCGGCCGACGAAGGCGCGGCCGCGCCCAGCCGAATGAAGCCGTTCGTGTTCAGCACAAACTGCGTGAAAGCCGTGCCGTTGTAGTTGAACGTAAACCCAATGGGCGTCGCGCCCGAGTTGGCATCGTCGGTGTTGGCCGTGGTAATAGCCGTGCCCGTGGTGGCGATGGACGTGAAGGTACCGGCTACGTTTGCCGTATTACCCAGGCTGTAGCCCGGTGCTTGGGCCTGTGCGGCGAACGGCAGCAGCAGCGCCGGCAGCCACCGGCTTGCCCGCTTCAGGCGGGTATGTAAGGTTGTTAACATGAACGTTGGGGAAAAGTGGAAAATAGAAAAATGAAAAAAGGGGTGAAAAACTGAATTCGTTATTACCGCCGTCCCGGGCATAAAGCTGAAATCTGCGAGCAAATTACGACACTTGCTCCTAAACCCCGCACATATCCGTTGGCTGGTGGCAACAGACGTGACTTAAGTGGTCAAAGTTGCGGCCATTTGCAGTAGGGTTGCGGCGTTGGCCGCCGCATCGCAGCTGGCTACGGGCACAAAGGTGCGGGGCGGCTCCTCGGGCCGGGGCGCCAGGCCGTAGGTGTACGTCTTGTCGTAATAATCGAGCACCAGCTCCACCATCAACGGAAAGTCACCGGCTTCCACGGCTGCCAGGGCCTGCTTGGTGGCCAGGCCGCCCAGGCGCTTTTGCAGGCGCTCGATGGAAGCGGCCAGCTCGGCGGGGGCTTCGGCTCCGTATTCGGCGGCCAGCTTGGCTACGCGGGCGGCGCGGGGCACTTCCAGCACCCAGCGCGGCGCGGCCCGCATCTGAGCAAACAAAGCCGGCGGAATGGTGAGCCGGCCAATCTGCCGGCTTTCGTCCTCCACCCAAATGGGCGCATCGGTGGGCAGGGCGGCCAGGGCGGCGGCCAGGTTGTTTTCGAACTGCTCCTGCGTGGGCTGCGCCGGCTGCCCAATGGCCCCGAAGGCCGAGCCCTTGTGGTTGGCCAGGCCTTCCAGGTCGAGTACGTGCTGGCCGGGCTCGGCGGCCAGGGCGTGCAGCACGTCGGTTTTGCCGCTGCCCGTGAGGCCGCCCAGCACCCGCCACTGCCGGGGCTCGGCAAACGAAGCCAGCACGGCCCGCCGGTAGTCCTTGTAGCCGTGGTCGAGCAGGTGAACTTTGAAGCCCGCTAGCTCCAGCAGCCACAGCACCGCGCCGCTGCGCATGCCGCCGCGCCAGCAGTGCAGCCGCACTTGCTTGCCCGGCACCAGCTTCTGGGCCAGCTTCACCATTGCCGACATTTTCGGCCCGAAAAACTCTAAGCCCAGGTGCACGGCCCGGTCCTGGCTCATCTGCTTATAGGTAGTGCCAATGCGCGCCCGCTCCTCATCCGTAAATAGCGGCAGGTTGAGGGCACCCGGTACGTGGCCCTGCGCAAACTCGATGGGGGCCCGCACGTCGAGAATGGGGTAGGAGAGGGTATCAAATTCGGGTAGGGAATGGCGGGGCATGGCGGGGCGGTTCGTGGTATTTGCTTTGTGTGAAGAACGTTTGGTAGGCCCGCCATCGGTGGCGGGTCCCTCTGCAAGACTCTTGCGCGACACCCTGACACCGTCAGACACCTATGCAAGAGTCCTCTATGATACCCTGATGTCGTCAGGCACTAATGCAAGAGTCCTGTATGATACCCTGACGCCATCAGGCACCGATGCAAGTCTTTTGCATGGCCCGCCTGCGTTGGGCAGACCTATTTCAATTGTCTTTTATACAGCTGCACCGTGTTTTCGAGGCCCAGGTACAGCGCATCGCACACCAGGGCGTGGCCAATGCTGACTTCGGCCAGCTCGGGTAGCTGCTGGTGCAGCCAGGCCAGGTTGTCAAGGTCGAGATCGTGGCCGGCATTCACGCCCAGGCCCAGCTGGCCGGCGCGGGCGGCGGCGGCGCGGTAGGGGGCCACGGCGGCTTCGCGGTCGGCGAGGTACTGCGCGGCGTAGGCTTCGGTGTAGAGCTCAATGCGGTCGGTGCCAGTCGTGGCGGCAGCTTCCACCAGGGCCAGGTCGGGGTCGAGGAAGATGCTCACGCGGCAGCCCAGGCCTTTGAGCTCAGCCACGATGTCGCGCAGGAATTGCTGGTGCGTAATCACGTCCCAGCCCGCATTGGAGGTAATGGCCTCGGGCGCGTCGGGCACCAGGGTCACCTGCTCGGGGCGCACTTCGCGGCACAGGGCCAGAAAATCGGGGGTGGGGTTGCCCTCCACGTTCAGCTCGGTGGTCACGACGCCCTTCAAATCGCGCACATCCTGGTAGCGGATGTGGCGCTCGTCGGGGCGCGGATGCACCGTGATGCCTTCGGCCCCGAACCGCTCAATATCGCGGGCGGCTTGCAGGATATCGGGGCGGTTGTGGCCCCGGGCATTGCGCAGGGTGGCCAGTTTGTTGATGTTGACGCTGAGCTTGGTCACGGCAGTAGGGGGGAGTAAGAAGTTTGGGAAAGCATAACCGGCAGCCGGCAACATCGGCCGGTTGCCGTAGCTTCGGGGCGAAATTACGCCCGTTGTCGCCCCTGTCCGGGGGCAAGGTCCTTGTTATGACGAATCCTTCCTCCATGCCTGTTCGGCTACGGCCGGTGCTGGCATTTGCCATGCTGTTTTTACTGGTGGCAGGCATCGAACATGCCATTGTGCGGCTGCCTGCGTTTCCGCGACAGCCGGCCCTGTCGTGGGCCGTGCTGTTCGACGTGCTGGTGGGATTACCGCTGTTGTTCTACGTCCTGCTGCTGCGCCGCTACCGGCTGTCGCCCTTAGTGCTGGGGACCGTGGTCGCTGCCTGCCTGGCGCTGGCCTACTGGCTATTGCCCGCGCCGCAATGGCCCTCGCAGGCACTGCTCCGGCTGTTGCCCATTGGTCTCGAAGGCCTCACGCTATTGGCCATAGCCATCCGGGGCCGCGCACTGTTGCGAGCCTACCGGGCCGCCGGGGCACACGAAACCCGGCCATTACCCCGCTTGCGGCTGGCCGCCGGTCAGGTATTGGGTGTAGCTGGTGTGCTGCTGGTAGCCGAACTCGATATGCTGCGCTACGCCCTGCTGGGCTGGTGGGAGCCCGTGCCGGCTACCCCGCCGGGCGCGGCCGCCTTCGCCAGCCATCGCGAGTCGGGCTTTGGGGCTTTGCTGGGAATCGCCTGTTTTGGCCTTTTGATTGAAAGCGCCGCCCTGCACCTACTGGTGCGGATGTGGAGCCCGGTGGCCGCCGGCTGGCTGCTCGTGGCCGATGCGTACGTGTCGCTGCTGTTCATTGCCCACGGCCATGCTGTCCGGTTGCAGCCCACCGTGCTCACCGCCGATGAGCTGCTGGTGCGGGTTGGGTTTTTCTGGCACGTCGCGGTGCCGCGTGGCGGCTGGTCCACCGCCGAGCTGCTGCGGGGAGACTTCACGGCTGATGCCGAGACCCTGAACCTGGCTCGCCCCCTGCTGGTGGCTCCCAATGTAATGCTGACCTTTGCGGCCTCAGTAATCGTGACCGGGCCGTACGGTATCCGCCGCCAAGCTCGCCGTTTGGCCCTGTATCTCGACCACCCCATAGTCCTGCTGGACGCATTATCTGTCACTCACTCCTGAATTTTTACCTGCGCTAACCCGCTTACTTTTCTTTCCCATGCTCAAAACCACCCTCGACGCCGCCATCAAGCAGGCCATGCTCGCCAAAGACAAAGTGCGGCTTACCACCCTGCGCAGCCTCAAATCGCAAATCATGCTGGCCGAAACCGCCGAAGGAGCCAGCGCCGCCGGCCTCACGCCCGAAGCCGAGCTCAAGCTCCTCAACAAAGCCGCCAAGCAGCGCCGCGACGCCGCCGCCATCTACAACGAGCAGTTCCGCTCCGACCTGGAAGAAAACGAGTTGGCCGAGCTGGCCATCATCGAGGAATACCTGCCTGCCCAGCTCTCCGAAGCCGACCTGGTGGAGAAGCTCGTCCACATCATTCAGCGCGTGGGTGCCACCGGCCCCTCCGACCTGGGCAAGGTGATGGGCGTGGCCGCCCGCGAGCTTTCCGGCCAGGCCGACGGCAAGCGCATCTCCGACGTTATCAGCCACTTGCTAAACAACACCAATCTGTAAGGGCTGGTGAGTTGCTAGTTAAAAGAACGTCATGCTGAGCGGAGCCGAAGCATTTCTACCGCGAAGAGTAACTAAATACTATTGCGGTAGAGATGCTTCGACTCCGCTCAGCATGACGTTCCATATTCTTCCCCATTCAAACCCATGACGGCTCTCGATATCCTGTTGCTGCTGCCGCTGGGCGTGGGAGCCGTGAAGGGCTTTCGGCGCGGGCTGGTGCTGGAGGTGGTGTCGTTGCTGGCGTTTGTGCTGGCCGTGGTGGGCGGGCTGAGTCTGCTTTCGGCGGCCGTGCCGCTGGTGCGGCATTACGTGGGCGATGCCTTTGGCCTGCTGCCGCTGGTGTCGTTCGCGCTGGTGTTCGTGGCCATTATGTGGGGGGTGCACCTGCTCGGCGGCCTGCTCAAAACGGCCGTGCACCTCACCCCGCTGGGCGTGCTGGATAACCTGCTGGGCGGCGCGGCCGGCGTGTTGAAATGGGTGCTGGGCCTGAGCCTGCTGCTGCACGGCACCGGGCTGGCCGGCCTGAGCCTGCTGTCGCCCAACCTGATTACGGGCTCGCAGGTGCTGCCCATCGTGCAGCAGGCCACGCCGCTGGCGCTGCAAATTACCGGCTACGTGCTGCCCTTCGCGCAGGACCTGCTGGTTAAGATAAAAACCGCTTTCGTGAAATAATGATGAGTGTTGAATCAGAAGCTACGAGTTGAAATTGTGACTAGAGCAGTTTCCGAATCAGTGTACATTTTTAAAAACAGTTAAACGTTGAGAGTTAAAAGTTAAAACCCAATACGTCTGATTTTTAACTTTTAACTCTCAACTTTTAACTCTGTACATGGACTTGGAAACCGCTGTAATAGCCACGCCTAGAACCCAACTCAACCCTCAAAAATCAAAACTCAGCCCCGCCGATGCGCCTGCTGCTGCTCGACAACTTCGACTCCTTCACCTTCACGCTGGCCGACTACCTCCACCAGCTCGGAGCCGAGGTAACGGTGCGCCGCAACGACGTGTCCCTGGCCGGGCTGCAAGTGCCCGGGTTCGATGGCATCGTGCTTTCGCCCGGCCCCGGCACCCCCGCCCAGGCGGGCGTGATGCCGGCCGTCATCCGGGAATACCATCAGCACAAGCCCATGCTGGGCGTGTGCCTGGGCCACCAGGCGCTGGGCGAGTTCTTTGGGGGCACCGTGGCCCGGGCGGTGCGGCCCATGCACGGCAAAGTATCCGAGATGCACTGCGACACCACTGAGCCGCTGTTTGCGGGCTTGCCCGCCACGCAGGCAGTCACGCGCTACCACTCCCTGGTGGTGCAGGAGCCGTTGCCGCCGGTGCTGCTGCCGCTGGCGCATACAATGGGCCCGCAGCCCGAGCTTATGGCCCTGCGCCACCGCACCTTGCCGCTCTACGGGGTCCAGTTTCATCCCGAAGCCTTGCTTACCCCGCACGGGCTGGCAATTTTGGGCAATTGGCTCCGGTGTTGTATTATTGCCAAAACCGCCGGGAATTGAAGAGAAACGAGATGGAATTGCGCCGCCAGCACCAGCACGGGTACGAGTTTGTGGATGAGGGCCAGGGCCCGGTGCTGCTGCTGCTGCATGGCCTTTTCGGAGCCCTCAGCAACTGGCACGACGTCGTGCGCGAGTTCGCGACCGACCACCGCGTTATCATTCCCCTGCTCCCGGTCTACGACATGCCCCTGGCCCAGGCCGGCGTGCCCGGCCTGGTGGCTTATGTTGAAGGATTTGTGGCGGCTGTGGGCCTGCCGCCGACTTTCACCGTGCTGGGCAACTCGCTGGGTGGCCACATCGCGCTGGTCTACACGCTCAAAAATGCCCGCCGCGTCAGCCGCCTCGTCCTCACGGGCAGCAGCGGCCTGTTCGAAGACAGCATGGGCGGCTCTTTCCCTAAGCGCGGCAACTACGCCTACGTGCAGGAACGGGTCGGCTACACGTTCTACGACCCCACCGTGGCCACGCAGGAGCTGGTCGATGAAGTATTCAACGTCACCAATTCCAACTCCAAGTGCCTGCGCATCATTGCCATCGCGCGCTCAGCGCAGCGGCACAACCTGAGCAAGGAGCTGGCCAAAATCACGGTGCCCGTGCTGCTGGTCTGGGGTCTGAATGATACCATTACGCCGCCGCCGGTGGCCCACGAGTTTGCCCGCCTGCTGCCCCACGCCGAGCTGCGCTTCCTCGACCACTGCTGCCACGCGCCCATGATGGAGCGGCCGGCGGGTTTCAATGCCTACCTGCGCCGGTTTTTGCGTACTACCGAAGCGGCCCCTGCCCTTGTGGCCTAAAAACCGGTTATCATTTCACCGGCCCGATTGTTGTTCGCCAATCCTGCACCGCTTGCTGGTGATATTTTATGCCTTTCCCCCATTATTTCCATCACCTCGTTCGTTACCCACCCGCCGCTTATAACTGAAAAGAATATGCCCGCCCTGCTCGCCGAAGACTTACTCAACGAAATGATTCCGCCCCTGAAGGGCACCGATTCGGCGGGCAAAGCGGCGCGCTGGCTCGATGAGTTTCACGTGGCCCAGCTGCCCGTGCTCGACAACCGGAAGTACCGGGGCCTCGTCACCGAAGCCGACCTGGCCGATTTCGACGACCCCGAAACGCCACTCTCCGAGCTGCCCCTGGGCTACGCCGAAGCCTACGTGCGCCCCGACCAGCACTTCTACCGCGTGATGGAGCTGGCCATTGAAAATAAAATTCAGCTGGTGCCCGTCGTCGATGAGCGGCACGAGTATGCCGGCGTGGTCACCATCGCCGATGCGCTGGCCGCCTTTGGGCAGCAGCCGGCCGGGGGGCAGGGCGGCATCATCGTCCTCACCATGGAGGAGCGGGACTATTCCCTCACCCAAATCAGCCGCTACGTCGAAGAGAATAACGCCAAAATCATCAGTGCCCACGTGGCGCAGGATGAAGTCGACCCCCGCCGCATTCGCCTCACCATCAAGCTGAACACCGAAAACCTGGCTCGTATAACGGCCACGCTCGAGCGGTTCGGCTACGTCGTAACGGCTCAGTTCAGCGGGACTGCCGTGGTCAACGAAGACGAGCAGGAGCGCTACGACGCCTTGTTGCGCTACCTGAGCGTGTAACCGCTGGTGATAGCAGTGATTTTATTGTCGTTACGGGTGTTGCTGGCCGGTTGGGGCGTGGCGCAGGTGCCGGCCGATACCCTGCCGCGCCCGTTGCGGCCGGTAGTAGCTCCTTCCGATACCCTGGTCCGCATCGTGCCGTGCCCCGGCATCGAGCGGGCGGCGGTGGGCACGATAATTTTCGCGGGTAATGCCGTCACCAGGGAGCGAATTCTGCGGGCCGAGCTCGATTTCCACGAAGGCGACACCCTGACCCTGGCCGACCTCCCGGCCCGTCTCGAAGCCAACCGCCGCCGCCTGTTCAACCTGCAGCTGTTTCACGCGGTGGTGGTGCAGGCCAGCTGTTCCGGGCCGCGGCTGCTCATTGTGTTTGGGGTGCAGGAGCGGTGGTACACCTTCCCGGTGCCCATCCTCTCGCTGGCCGACCGCAACCTGCGCTCCTGGCTCGACCGCTCCGACCGCTGGCAGCGCATCGACTACGGCATTCACCTCACCCGCACCAACTTCCGGGGGCGCAACGAGCAGATTACCGCTAATCTCCAGCTGGGCTTCAACCGCAAGTACGAGCTGTTCTACGAAGTGCCCGGCCTGGGGCACCGCCGCCGCATCGGCTTCGGGGTAGGGGGCTCCTTCTACCAAAGCCGCACCCTCGATTACCAAACCCTGGCCGACCGCCTCGTGCCCCTGCGCACCGATAATGGCTTCCCCATTCAGCGGTTCTACGTCACGGGCGGGCTGCGCCTTCGCCAAACAGTGCAGGCGCTCACGGCATTTGACGTGTCGTACCACCGCGAGCAGATTACGGACTCCGTCAACTACTCCAACCCCGATTACTATCAGGGCCGCACTCAGCGCGAGTACCTGGCCTTCAGCCTCACCAGCACCCGCAACCAGCGCAACACCTTTGCTTATCCGCTCACCGGCCAGTATGCCCAGGCCACGCTTGCGCATCGGGTTTTTCTGGATGGCACCACGCCCAGCCTCACCACCCTACGCCTGAGCTACGCCCGTTACCTGGCCCTGGGCCACGGCTTCTACTACAGCGCAGGCGTTATCGGTCTGGCCCGCCTCACCCGGCACCTGGCCTATGCCGACGCCCGCGCCCTGGGCTACGACGACCTTGTGCGGGGCTACGACGAGTACGTAATCGACGGCCGCCACTACGGCCTGGTGAAGCAAGGCGTGTCCTACCGCTTGTTTCAGCCTCCGCCCATTCGCCTCGAAACCGTCGAGAACCCAAAGGTGAATACCATTCCGTTGGCCCTCTACCTCAATATCTTTGCTGATGCCGGCTACGTCGCCACGCCCACATCCATCACTCAAAACCGCCTTCCCAACCATTTGCTGAGTGCTATCGGCCTCGGCCTGCATCTCGTCACGTTCTACGACCGGGTGTTCACCGCCGAGTACACCCTGAACGGATTGGGCCAGACAGGCTATTTTTTCCGGGCCGAATTCCCGATTTAGCAGGTCGCTACCGCCGGTTCGGTTATTTATTTGTTACCTGACTCCCCGTTGGGGTTCTGTAATTCGCATCCTTTCCTCCGCATGAAAATCGCCATTCTCGGCAAACCTTTCGACGACGAAGCCGCTCCGGCCATTCAGGCCCTGCTCGACGACCTGGCCGCTCGCGGGGCCGATGTGCGCATCGGCGAATCCTTTCGCACGTTCCTCGACAACCGGCTGCGCCTGCCCGAAGGCACCACCGAGTTCCGGCGCGGCGACTCGTTGCGGGGCGTGCAGTTCGTGCTCAGCATTGGCGGCGACGGCACCCTGCTCGATACCGTCACCTACGTGGGTAGCCTCCAAATCCCCATTCTGGGCATTCACACCGGCCGGCTCGGCTTCCTGGCCACCATCACCCCCGACCGCATTGCCCAGGCCATTGATGCCCTCTACAAAGGCCATTTCAACATTGAAGAGCGCAGCCTGATTCGTGTCGACACCGACCCGGACGTATTCGGCAGCCTCAATTTTGGTCTCAACGAGTTCAGTGTGCTCAAGCGCGATACCTCGTCCATGATTGTCGTTCACACGTACATCGACGGCGAATACCTGAATTCCTACTGGGCCGATGGCCTGGTAGTAGCTACTCCTACGGGTTCCACCGGCTATTCGCTCAGTTGCGGCGGGCCGGTTATGCTGCCCCAGACAAACAATTTTATCATTGCTCCCGTATGTCCCCACAATTTGAACGTGCGCCCACTCGTGGTGTCGGACCAAAGCGTGATTTCCTTCGAAATTGAAGGTCGTAGTACGAGCTACATGCTCGCCCTCGATTCGCGCTCCATGCCCGTAGAAGCCTCCGTTCAAATTGCCGTTCGCCGCGAAACATTCAATGCTCGTCTGGTAAAACTCAACCACGTTAACTTTCTCAGTACCTTGCGAAATAAGCTTAATTGGGGCCTGGACCGCCGAAATCCGGCCGGAATCCAGTTGTAGCTGCTGATGAGTTTGTTGAAAAAAACCCTGAAAGTTTTTTTAGTTCCCAATACAGCCCTACTTTTGTCACCGTCTGAAACTGCGCTTTCCCTGCACTGACTTCAACCTTCGAACCTCGCATCCTCATTTTCGTTGCCTTATGAAAAATATTTTCACCTATTCCACGGCCTTTGTGCTCGGCTTGGCCCTGGTGGCTACGCCGGAAGCAGATGCCCAGCAGTTCAGCAAGCGGAAGCAGTACAACTCTGTTGGCTTCAGCCTTAATGCAATGAACTATTTCGGCGACGTAGTACCGGTTACGAACTTCACGAGCTTTCGCTTAGGTGCTACTCGCGTTGGTGCTGGTGTATCCATCACCCGCCGTTTCTACCCGCGCCTGTCTGGCCGGTTTGGCCTGTCATACGGCCGTATCTCGGGCGATGACTCCAAGGCAGCTGACCCGAATGACCCGGATGCCCGTTTCCGCTACAACCGGAACTTCACCTTCCGCAATGATATCTTGGAAGCTTCAGCGGTTGCCATTTTTGACCTCGTCGAAAACCGCAACAATTACCTCAAGCGTCCTGACTTCGTGCCTTACGTTTTTGCAGGGGTAGCTGGTTTCTACCACAACCCTAAGGGCCTTGTAGGTGACAACGCGCCCGCCAGCTTGGTAAAAGGCTCTTACGTAGCCTTGGCTGACCTCAAAACCGAAGGTCAAGCATCCGCCTATGGGCAGACGCAGTTTGCAATTCCTTTCGGTGGTGGTATTCGCTACCGCATCAACCGGAACTTCGATGCCAGTCTGGAAATTGGATGGCGCAAAACATTCTTCGATTATTTGGATGACGTAGGAGGTAAATATGCTCCTGTTGCTAGCTTGAGTACAGATGCACAGCGCTATTTCGGCAACGGCATTACGAGAAGCCAGACGGGTGATTTTACGAGTTTTACTGCTCCTACCAGCCAGCGCGGCGACAAGGGTAATAAAACCGACTGGTACATCGTTACCGGTGTCACGCTGAACTATATCTTGACGCCCCGCATCAAGAATCCTAAATTCCGCTAGCCAGCGGCCGCTGGCTGAGTATCTTTCCCTTAGTCAGTTAGCTTAAATGATAAACTTCGGTTTCAATAGCGCACTCCTCGTTTGCCTCGTGCAAGCGGGGAGTGCTTTTTTTTGCACCTCGGTGCATGCTCAGAACACCAGCGAAATTGGAATCGGCCTTGGAGCCACCAATTACCGGGGCGAGATTTCGCCGGAATATCAGTTGCAGAATAACCGACCGGCGTTCACGGTCTTTTATCGCAAGGATATATCGGTGCCTATCACCCTGCGGGGAGGCTTCACGGCGGGCCTGCTCCGGGCCGATGATGGCAATGTCACTGGTTCGACGGGGGTAGTGCCGCCCCTGCAAAACTACCGGCAGGCCAACACCAAGGGTAGCCTGCTGGAAGCTTCGGCCGTGATGGAGTATAACTTCATGGACTATCACTACCGCACGGATAAAATTCATTTCACGCCCTACCTCTTTATTGGAGTCGCGGGTTTCTATGCAAACACTACTACCGTTACTAACAACCCGGCACTCGGGAGCGGTTTCAACCGGGAAGGGGCCACGCTGGGCTTTGCCATACCGGCTGGCGTGGGGTTCAAATATGCGCTGTCTGAGCACATCAATCTCGGCTTGGAGGTGGGAGTGCGCAAAACTTTTACCGACCAGCTCGACCACTTGTCGGAGCAAGACCCGCTCCTGGTGAATATCCACGACCAGGACTGGTATTATTATAATGGGCTGAGCCTGTCCTACACATTCTTTAAAATCAGGTGCCCTGACCAATATAAGAAGAATAAGAGGCTGCTAAAGTAGTAGTTAGCTGTGTTGCTGTTGCGTGAGTGCGGCAGCCCTGCGCCCGGTGCTACGTCGAACGGGCGTGTTGTGTACGGCCGCTAAATGCAACCATTTCCGTAACTTGCGGGCTCTTTTAGCAAAACCGTAAGGATGACCGGCCAAGCCGAAATAGACACTCTTAATATTCCCGCCCACGTAGCCGTCATTATGGATGGCAACGGGCGCTGGGCAAAGCAGCGGGGCGGCCTGCGCGTATTCGGGCATCAAAGTGCCATCACGGCCGTGCGCGAAACCGTGGAGGAAGCGGCCCAACTCGGGGTGCGCTACCTGACGCTGTATGCTTTCTCGACCGAAAACTGGAATCGGCCGAAGTTGGAAGTGATGGCGCTGATGCAACTATTGGTGCATACCATCCGGCAGGAAACAGCCACGTTGCTGAAGAACAGTATCCGGCTGGAAGCCATTGGCGACATCAGTACGTTGCCAGGTAACTGCCAGCGGGAACTGGCTGAGGCAATGGAGCTTACCAAAGACGGTGCCCGCATGACCCTGGTACTGGCACTTAGTTACAGCGGCCGTTGGGACCTGACCCAGGCGGCCAAACGAATGGCCACCGATGTAGCCACTGGGACCCTCAAGCCGGCTGATGTAACGGAGGCAACGGTAGCGAGCTATCTGGTAACGGCTAAGATGCCGGACCCGGCACTACTCATTCGCACCAGTGGCGAGCAACGGATTAGCAACTTCTTATTGTGGCAATTGGCTTATACTGAGCTATATATCACTGATTTGCTGTGGCCGGACTTTCGGAAGGAACATTTTCAAGACGCCATTCGAGCCTATCAGCGCCGGGAGCGCCGATTTGGCAAAACCAGTGAGCAAATCACTGTATCTTAAATCTTTGTAATGATTATCGTGCGTAATTTATTTGTGAAGCTGGTGCTGACTCTTGCGGTACTGGGTGGGTTGGTAAGCCACCCGGCGCAGGCTCAGGAGGAGCCTAAAAAATACGAGTTGGGCGGAATCACGGTTAGCGGAGCCCGCTACCTCGACCCCAATACCCTCATCGGCCTGACGGGCCTGCGGGTAGGGGATGCCATCACCGTGCCGGGCGAAGAAATTGGTAAATCCATTCGCAAATTGTGGGCGCAGGGGATTCTGGGCGACGTGAGCGTAACCATTGCCCGCATCGAGGGCACCAAGATTTTTCTGGACTATAACCTGAAGGAGCGGCCCCGGCTGTCCAAATTCACCTTCACCGGTATCCCCAAAGGTCAGACGGAGGATTTGACCAAGAAAATTACCCTGATTCGTGGCAAAGTGGTGACCGATGCACTACTGAACAATACCCGGACTCAAGTGCGTAAGTTTTACGTGAATAAGGGGTACCTTGATGCAAAAGTGAATATTATGCAGGTGGCGGACTCATCCTTGTCCAACAGCGTGGCGCTACGGATTGATGTGGACAAGGGTTCGAAAGTCCGCATTTATAACATCGCGTTTGAGGGTAATAAGGCGTTTTCGGACCGCAAGCTCAAAGGCAAGCTGAAGAAAACCAAAGAGCGGAAACCCTATAAATTCCTTACGCCGGGCAAGTTCCAGAAGAGCGAGTACGAGAACGACAAAAAGAGCTTACTCGAATTCTACAACGCGGAGGGCTATCGCGACGCGACCATCATGAGCGACACGCTGGTGCGCGATGAGAAAGGCCTGGCTCTGACTATTAATGTAGACGAAGGCCCGAAGTACTACTTCCGCCACATTACCTGGAACGGCAACTATCTCTACGATGACAAGACGCTGGCCAACGTGCTGGGCATCAAGCCGGGCAGCCCCTACAGCAAGGAAACGCTGGATAAGCGCCTGAACTACAACCCCACGGGCCAGGATATTTCTTCGCTCTATCTTAACGACGGCTACCTGTTTTTCACCATCGACCCGGTGGAAACCAAGGTCGAAGGCGACTCGATTGACATTGAGATGCGCCTGAGCGAAGGCGTGCAGGCTCACATCAAGGACATCAACATCTCGGGCAACACCAAGACCAGCGACCACGTGCTGCGCCGCACCCTGCGCACGCTGCCCGGCGACAAGTTCAACCGTGAACTATTGATTCGCTCACAGCGCGAGATTGCCACGCTGGGCTACTTCGACCCGGAGAAAATTGGCATCAACCCCATTCCTAACCCGGTCGACGGCACGGTTGATATCAACTATACGGTGGTTGAAAAACCGTCGGACCAGGTGACGCTGTCGGGTGGTTGGGGTGGTTTCGCGGGCTTTATCGGCACGGTGGGCCTGGTGTTCAACAACTTCTCGCTGCGCAAAGCCGGCACGCTCCGCAACTGGACGCCGGTGCCCTCCGGCGACGGCCAGCGCCTGGCCCTGAACGTGCAGGCCAATGGGGTGCAGTATCAGGCTTACTCACTCTCCTTCACGGAGCCCTGGCTGGGTGGCCGTCGGCCGAACTCTTTCTCGTTCAGCCTCAACCACAGCATTCAGCGGGCCGGTACCAGCCTGGATGCTTCCACCAGCAGCTTTATCAAGGTGAACAGTGCCACGGTGGGCCTGGGCCGCCAGCTGCGCGTGCCGGATGACTACTTCACGCTGAGTAACTCGCTGTCGGTGAGCCAGTACCAGACGCAGAATTATGCGCTGCTGCCGGGCTTTACTTCGGGCTTCGCTACGAACATTACGCTGAACACGACCCTGGCTCGTAACAGCATTGACAACCCGACTTACACGCGTCGTGGCTCGGCGCTGAGCCTGAGCCTGAACCTGACGCCGCCGTACTCCCTGCTGAACCCCGACCACCCCAATTCGATGCAGCTGATTGAATTCCACAAGTGGATGTTCGATGCCTCGTGGTTCACCCCCATCGTTGGCAAGCTGGTGCTGAATACCCGGGCCCACTTTGGCTACCTTGGTAACTACAATTCTGACCGCCAGATTGGGCCGTTCGAACGATTTAAGATGGGTGGCGCGGGCCTTGGCAACAACGGGGGCGGCAACTTCCTGGTGGGTACCGACTTTGTGGGCCTGCGGGGGTACGACGACCCCAATAGTGCCTTCGCCATTCCCACGGCCCAGGCTAACCAGGCCGGTGGCATTGCTTTCAACAAATACGTGCTGGAAATGCGCTACCCGGTTAGCCTCAACCCCGCCGCCACGGTGTACGTGCTGGCCTTCGCCGAAGCCGGCAACTCCTACGACTCCTATAAGAACTATAATCCCTACAAGCTGTACCGCTCGGCGGGCGTCGGTGCCCGGATTTTCATGTCGGCCTTTGGCTTGCTGGGCTTTGACTACGGTTATGGTTTCGACCCGGTGGTGCCCCAGCCAGGTACAGCGACGGGCACCAAACAGGAGTTTGGGAAGTTCCACTTCATCATCGGCCAGCAAATTCGCTAGTAGGGCACTAGTGGGCAGGTTTTCACGTTTCTCCCAGTATGATGAATCTTAGTGGTCGGCTGCTGGCCTTATTATTGCTTTTCGTTGCTTCAGGTGCCCAGGCCCAGAAGTTCGGGTGGGTTGACTCGGAGTTTATCATGGCGAAAATGCCGGAATATGCGAAGGCTCAGCAGGAACTGAACGTGATGTCAGACACCTGGCAGAAGGAAATTGAAGCCCAGCGCAAGGACCTGGAAAAGCTGCACCGCAACTACCAGGCGGAAGAAGTAGTGCTGACCGAGGCCATGAAAAAGAAGCGGCAGGATGAAATTCTGACCAAGGAGCAGGAAATCAAGCTGTATCAGAACAAGCAGTTTGGCTACGAAGGCCAGCTGTTTAAAAAACGCCAGGAACTGAATAAGCCGGTACAGGATAAAGTTTTTGAAGCAGTAGAGAAGGTGGCCAAGAAGAAACAGCTGGCTGTGCTCTTCGACAAGTCGGGCGACCTGACCATGCTCTACACCAACCCTGCCCACGATTACACCGAATTTGTGCTGGAAGAGCTTGGCCTGGGGGCCGAAGACCGCAACCAGCCCGGCCCGAAAGGCGCCGTGAAAACAGTAGCCCCACCCAAAACACCGGTCGACCCCAACTTCGAGTCCGACTCGGGCGCTTCCGAGTCGATTGTAAATCCTAAATCGGCGACTAAGCCAGCGCGCCCAACCAAGAAGCGCACGAAGTAATTACCTTTGTCCCAACATTTTTCTGACCCTTTTTCTTTTTGATGAATCTCGTGAAAATTTTTCGTCTGACGCTCGCCGCCGCTCTGCTGACCGCCGGAACCCTGGCCGCCACTTCCGCGCAGGCCCAGGCCCCCCTGAAAATTGGTTACACCGATGTTCAATACGTACTGGCTCAGATGCCCGAAAGCAAGCAGATTGAGTCGGACCTCAAAGCCTACAACACCCAACTGGAAGGCCAGCTGAAGAGTAAATCTTCAGAGTTGGAAACAAAATATAAGGCGTACCAGCAAGGCGAGGCGACGATGACCGACATCGTGAAAGCCGACAAGCAGAAGGAGATGCAGGGCATGCAACAGTCCATTCAGGAGTTCCAGCAGAGTGCCCAGCAGTCGTTGCAGCAGAAGCAGCAAACCTTGCTAAAGCCCGCTCTCGACAAGCTGCAGAAGAATATTGATGTGGTAGCCGAAGAAAATGGCTTCACCTACGTGTTCAACTCCGACGGCGGCGGTAGCCCGCTGCTGTTGCACGCTCCCAAAGAAGGCGATATCTCTGATTTGGTGCTGAAGAAAATGGGCATCACGCCCGGTGCTGCCGCGCCCATCAAGTCGGGCCCCGCGCCAATGACCTCGCCCACTCCGGCTGCTTCCGGTGCCAGCAAAACCAAGACGAAGACCAAGAAATAAGCGGCACTCGCCGCCCGATAGCGAAAAAGCCGGAGCACACGCTCCGGCTTTTTTCGTGCATTCATCGCGCTTAATATGATAGAGAACGAGTTAGACCCCGAAGAGCTGTACGACGAAGAGCCCGACGATACCGAAGAAGGCGACGAGCTGTACGAACATCACCGCATTGTGGTAGACCGCGGCCAGGAACAGCTACGCATTGATAAGTTTTTGCAGGCCCGCCTGCGTAATACCTCGCGCAACAAAGTGCAGGATGCCATCCGTGCTATGGCGGTGGAGGTCAATGGCACCGCGGTTAAGCCCAACTACCGGGTAAAGCCGCTGGACGTTATTACCATCACTCTGCCCGAACCACCGCGTGAAGGCCGCGTGGTGCCCGAAGAAATGACGTTGGACATCCGCTATGAGGACGCGGAGCTGCTCATCGTGAACAAGCCGGCGGGCCTGGTGGTGCATCCGGCCTACGGCCACTGGCAGGGCACGCTGGTGAATGGCTTGGCGCATCATCTGGCTAACCTGCCAACGGGCCGCAACGGCGAAATCCGGCCTGGTCTGGTGCATCGCATCGATAAGGACACGTCGGGCTTGCTGGTGGTTGGCAAAACGGAGTTTGCGATGACGCATTTGTCGTTGCAGTTTTTTCACCACACCATCAAGCGGAGCTACCTGGCGCTTGTCTGGGGCACGCCGCCCGGCCCTACGGGCACTATTACCGGCCATATCGGCCGCAGCGTGCGCGACCGGAAGGTGCAGGCCGTGTACCCCGGCGGCGAGCAGGGCAAGCCCGCCGTGACGCACTATGAGGTTTTGGAGAGCTTTGGCCCCGTAACGCTGGTGCGGTGCGTGCTCGAAACCGGCCGCACCCACCAGATTCGGGCGCACATGCAGTACCTCGGCCACCCACTGTTTTCGGATGCCACCTATGGCGGCGACCGGATTCGGGTGGGCCAGAACAACGGCACTTACCGCGCTTTCGTCGAGAATGCCTTTCAACTGATGCCCCGACAGGCCTTGCACGCCCTTTCCCTGGGGTTCGTGCATCCTACCAGCGGAGAGCAGCAGTTGTTCGAAGCAGAACTGCCCGAAGATTTTGCCGCCGTGCTGGAAAAGTGGCGCGCCTGGGCCTCCTGATTCTGTTCTGAGAGGCTGTTGTAGTCTCCTCATTTTTCAGTTCCGCACAAAAAAAGCCCCAACGCTCAAGTAGCGTTGGGGCTTTTTACTGCACGGCCGTCTAGAAGCTATTTCTTCTTGACTGGAGCCTTTTTAACCGGAGCCTTTCTAACGGGAGCCGTCAAAACATCGATGTTGTTCTTGGCACCTTCGTTGGTGGGGTCCAGGATAAGAACCTGCTCAAAATTCGTTTTCGCCGTGGCTTTATCGCCCTTCTGGTAGCTGTATACACCCAGGTAGCCATAAGAAGCCACGAGGCCTTCTTTGAACTTGGAGGGGTCAGCGCCTTCAGCCTTCGACAACTCAATGTACTTGTCGTAGTACGGCTTGGCCAGGCCTTGCTTGCCGTCGGCATCGCGCACGGCATTCACTTTAGCGCGGGCCAGTATTGCTGGTGCGTAAGTAGGCTTAGCCGTGTTGATGATGCCATATACGCTGTCGGACTGGGCGTACTGCTTGTTGTTGCCATAGGCCGAGGCCAGGCGAAACTGGTCGGTCAGGTCGCCGCCGTTAGCCAGCTTGGCACGATACACTCCAATAGCACTCTTGTAGTCCTTATTGGTCATGTAAGCCGTGGCCAGGTCGTTCTGAAGGTCAGCCTTCTTGGCCGGGTCAGTGGTGGAGGCAATAGCTTTGTTGATTGTTGCAATGCCTTCTGAGGGTTTACCGGCACGGGCTTGAATGCGGCCCAAATAAGAATAGTCCTCCGGTATGATTTTTTCGGCAGGAGCTATTTTCATGTAGCTATCCATTGCCACCAAAGCACCAGCAAAATCACCGGTTTCGTACAGCAAGTACGGCTTCAGGCGATTCATCGTCAGGTTCTTGGGGTCGGTCTGCAATACCTTGTTCACTTCGGTCAGCGCCTCGGGGTACTTTTTGGTCAGGTACAGGAACGAAGCGTACTGCGCATCCGTAGACGGCGATTTCTCAGCCAGACCAACGTACTTCTGAAACGTGCTCAGCGCGAGGTCGTACTGGCCGGCGTAGTAGTACATATCAGCCAGTTCGCGGTAAGCAGGGGCGTAGCTAGGGTCCAGCTCAATTGCCTTGCTCAGGCTTTCACGGGCCGCGTTGAAGTTGCGGGCGCGCACGTTCAGCACCCCTTTCTTATAATAGGCTTGGGTGTAGCTGGGGTTGGCCGCAATAGCACGGTCGAAGCTGGTCATGGCTTCGCCACCGCCCTGCTCCGAGTGCAGGAAAACATCACCACGGGCAACCATCAGCGCGGCATCGTCTTTCTTGTTCGCCGTCTGAGCCGCGTTCAGGTAAGTCTGCGCTTTGCCGGTGTCTTTCGAATCCGATTCGCCATAGGCCTGCGCAATCATGGTCAGCACCTTGGCGTCCTTGTTCTTAGTGGCTTTGGCAGCTGCTTCAAACTGGGTTTCGGCCGGGGCTACCTGGCCTTTCGCCAGCAAAGCGCGGCCAGCCGCTACCTGCCCGAAAGGCGTAGTGCCAGCGGCTTTGTTAAAGTAGTAGGCCGCTGAGTCCGGCAAGTCGCGCATTTGGTAGAGGCGGCCAAGCTCGAAAGCGGCTTCGGGCGAAGAACCGGGGCGCAGCATGGCGCGGGCTTCATTGTAACGTCCCAATTCGATAGCGCGTTGGGCACTTTGTACGTTTTGGGCGGTGGCCGCCGTAGTACCTGCTACCATTGCGATGGCGGCGAGCAGCGGCTGTTTCCAGGGCTTGAAACTCATAAGAGGGGAAAAAGAATGAAAAGCAAAAAAGTAAAAGAGCGTACGCGCCGCAGGCGCTTACAGTTTAGGCGTGGTCACAATCCGGGCCTGTATCTGAGCGGGGAGTAAGCCCGACTTCTGGAATATCAGCTGTCCGTTTTTGCCTGCCACAAAAGATGCAAACCCCGTGCCCAACCCGGCGCGCGCCTCCCGGCTGATGATGTAAAGGTTGCGCCGCAAGGGGTAATTCTGCAAATCGGCGTACTCAGCCAACTGCTCCGGCGTTTTTTCGGCCAGGTATACCTGGAAGGGCTGAATGAAATCGTTCGGCTTAGGATTGGGCCGGGCCGTGATGCTGGCTACCCGCACCTTATTGAAGAATTTCATGGCCGTTGGGTCGTCGCGGTCCGAAATCCAGTTTACGCCCACCACGCCAATAGCGTTGGGGTGCGTCGCAACATAGTCGAGCAATGCCGGGTTCGATGTAGCTGCAAATACCCGGCTGGTAAGTGCCGCCCCACGGGTAACGGAGTCGCGGACGAAACGTGCCGTACTGCTGCGGTTGGCATCAAATACAACGTTGATAGCAGCCAGACCTTTCTTACCACTAATCTGGCTCCAGGTGGCGGTTTTACCAGTGAAAATATCTGCCAGCTGGGCAATTGTGAACAATGAATCGGGGTTGGCACGGTTCAGCACTACGGCCAGCCCATCGATGCCGATACGCGTGGTGCGCGGTACGATGGTTTGCTTGGTGAAGTAAGCCATTTCCTCCGCGTTCAACTCCCGCGATACCACGGCCACCTTCACCTTGTCGTTGATGAGGTCCAGCATTACTTTTTCCTCGGGCTGGAAGCTCATCTTAACATGCGCGTTGGGATAGAGCTTCGCAAACGTATCAACTTGCGCCTGTAGAATAGGCGCGAACGTTTCATCGACGCTCACGGCTACAGTACCGCTCGTGGGCGTGTCCTGGGCCCCTGGCGTGCCCGGCCCGTTGCAGGAGGCAACGGCTCCAGCCAATACGGCCACAGCCCCGGCCGTAAAAAGAGATATGCGCTTATTCATTGGTATCGGAAGAAGAAGAATTGCGAAAATGCGTCTGGTAGCCCCGGCCAAAGCGCAATACACCATACAGGATGAATACAATGCCCAGCACACGACGAGCTGTAGGGCCCAGTTCAATGGTGCCACCCGCGGTGGGTTTGCTCGCCGACCACAATAGCCAGATTCCCAGGCCCACGTACACCAGGGCCATTACTATTACAAAGTAGCGGACCAGGCGTTGGGGAGACTTACCAAGCCTCTCTTCGGTCGTAGGCAAGTTGAGCATAAATAGGAAAAAGCAGTAATGGAGATGTATAAACTACCAAATTAGGGCTAAAGGTTCGGTCAGATTCTTAAGTCCGGCTCGGTTGGGCCACGAAAAAGCCAATAAATGGGCGGTTTTCATAACCGTGAGCAAATTTAGCCAATGCGAAATTAGGCTATTGGTAATCGGCTAAAGGGAGTTTTCCACTTCCAGGGTACCAGCGGTGAGCTGCTGAGTGAGTACCTGCGGCATATCGACAAAGCGGACATAAACGCAGGGCTGCAGCTCATAGTACGCACCTATGAAGAAATATACCTCGTTGCTAAGATGGGCAATAGCTAAAAACCCCGGACCAGACCATGAGGTCCAACCCGGGGTTTTCGTGGATGCTGGCCGAAGCCAGTGTCGGGAACTATTGAATTTTGAAGGTAATCGGCACCGTAAACGATACGCTTACCGCACGACCATTCTGCTTGCCGGGGATAAACTTAGGGAGCGTTTTCACGGCCCGAATCGTCTCCTCGTCCAGGCCAGAACCCAGGCCCTTCACCACTTTCACATCCGAAACGTCGCCCTGCGGATTCACCGTGAAGCTAACGAAGATGCGGCCTTCTACTTGGTTGCGGAGTGCCAGCGAAGGATATTTTACCGCTTTCTGAATGGCATTCACGATAGCCCCGTTACCACCACCACCGGGCAGCTGCGGCATTTGTTCCACGTAGGTGTAGACTTTGTTTTCTACAACTTCCTCAACCACTTTGTCGCCGGTACCGGAAAGCTCCGACAGGTCAGGGGCATCCATGTTGCCTTTAACGGTCACGGTAGCTACGGTCTTGTCTTTCAGCTCTTCCTGGTCCGGAACCTCTTCCTTCTTCACTTCCTCATCCTTTTTCACCACGGGAGGGGTGAATTTGATGGTGGTAAGCTTGGGGGGCGGGGGTGGCGGAGCCTCGGGTGGTGGCGGGGGTGGCGGGGGTTTGGTGTCGTCCAGAGGCGGGGCCTCCATCAACTCGTTTACCTGCAGGTTCTTTTTCGGCTCTTTTGGCAGCCTGTCTTTCAGGTACTGCGAAATGAGCGGAAACGCAATCAGCAGCAAAAACACCGAAGTGGCAATAACCAGGGCCCGCGTGACGTGCCGCTGGTACAAGCGGCGCAGCACGTATGCTCCGTATGCCTTATTACGGCCCTCAAAAACGATGTCGTTTAGGCTGGCCTTGGCAATTTGCGCGTTATCCATCATAAGGCGGATTCTTTAATAAGCTCCAGGTCTACTTGCGGTATTTTCACCAGCGCGTACTTCTTCTGGTTCGTGATATTCATCTCGTCCAGAATGTCCACCATGTTTTTATACTTGGCGTCTTCGGTTGCTTTGATGAGAATGATAGGTTCTGGCTGCTGGCGCTGCCGCGTCATGATAATCTGACGGATACCGTTGGCCGAATAGTTCGTCACCTTCAGTTCCGGCTTCGGTACCGTAGGGTCAGTCGGCGTGTTCATGCCGTAGTAGTAGTATGCCTTATTATCCTTGCCTAGAAGGATAGTCATGGCCTGCGAGTTCTTGATTTTGGTGTCCTCTACGTCGTCGGTCTTCTTCACCGGCATCGTGAGCTGCATCACGTTGGGCTTGGCGAAGGTGGTGGTCAGCATAAAGAAGGTGAGCAGTAGAAAGGCCAGGTCCACCATCGGTGTCATGTCGATTTTGGTCGACATTTTTTTGGCCCGTTTCTTCCCACCTTTCCCACCGGAATCGGCTTTTCCTTGAATTTCTGCCATGGGATTTACTGAAGTGAATGGATGGGGAAATGACTGGCTTGCGCGGCCTGCTTGGATTTACCGAGCAGCGGCTACCGGCCGATTCTCCAGGTCCGTGATAAGGTTGAAACGGTTGATGTCGCGTTCCTGTAAAAGCTTGATGACTGCCTGCACCGTAGGTACATCAGCGTTGCCATCGCCTTTGATAGCGATGTAGGTGGGCTTCTTAAAAAGAGCCTGATTTGCCTTGCGAGCTTCTATTACCCAATCAATAAGCTGGTTGTTGAGCGAATCAATGGGGACGCCGGGCTGCTGCGCATTTAGCTGCTTGCGCTCTTCTTTCTCCACATTGAGGTAAGAGCCAAGCTGGTTGATTGGCAGGCCGAAGTTGGGCAGGTTGCCGAACTCCTTGGCCTGTGCCGCGGTGAAGTTGACACCGTATTTGGCAGCGACCTTCTGTAAGGCTTGAATCTTGGTTTTCGTGTCATCAACCCCAAAAAACACGCGCTTTTTGTTGTCGATGGTCAGCGTAATCACGTTGCTCTCGGGTAGCTTAATTTCCGAGATAGACGATGGCGTGTCCACTACCACCGTCTCTTCGGGGGCAAACTTGGTGGTGAGCATGAAAAATGTCACCAGCAAGAAGGCCAGGTCCACCATCGGCGTCATATCGAGCGACGGCGAGGTACGGTGCGGTTTTACTTTAGGCATTGCGAGGTGGGGTTAAAAGGGGGCTATTCGTTCGGTTTTCCAGAACGAATAGCCCCGCATTTTAGTGCATCAGTGAAAGACGGAATTAAACCGTCCGAACCGGCTGACCCGCGTTCGCATTGTTGCCATGCTGACCGGCAAAGGTCTGGATGATGCTGAAACCAGCCTCGTCGATGCTGTACGTCAGCTCATCAATTTTGCTGGTGAAGTAGTTGTAGGCTACAATGGCGAGGGCCGAAGTACCGATACCGAGAGCCGTGTTAATCAGGGCTTCCGAAATACCGTTTGCCAGGGCTACTGCATCGGGGCTACCGGCCTGTGCCAGAGCGGCAAAGGCGTTAATCATGCCGAATACGGTGCCGAGCAGACCCGTCAGCGTGGCGATGGAAGCCAAGGTCGAGATGATAACCAGGTTCTTCTCCAGCATGGGCAATTCGAGCGCGGTGCTCTCTTCGATTTCTTTCTGGATGGCGAGGACCTTCTGGTCCGTGGCCATGCCGGTTTCACGCGACATTTCGTTGTATTTCATCAGGCCGGCTTTCACCACGTTGGCTACCGAGCCTTTCTGCTGGTCGCAGGCAACGAGGGCACCATTGATGTCATTGGCATTCAGTTTCTGCCGCACGGTGCGTACGAAGGACTCAATGCTCTTGGTGCCTTTGGCTTTGCCAATGGTGAGCATCCGCTCGATGGAGAATGTAATCACGCAAAGCAACATAGACATCAGCACGGGTACGACAACACCGCCCTTGTACACAATGCCGAGGTAATCACCGGGCAGAGGATTGTTTTTGTTGTCGCCGCCCTGAAAGTGACTGCCGTCACCGAGGACAAATTTGTAAACGACAACACTGACGATGAACGCCAGGATAATAACCAGGACGGAGAACAGCGAGGAACCACCGCTGCTTTGGGCTTCGGCTTTGGCGGCCGTTGCGGCGGGCCGTGGGCTCGTATTCATGGCATTTTTCTGTTCCATTATTCCGGATTGTTTGGGGGTTGTTGAGTGAAGTAGTTGAATTGATTGGGTAAAGAAAAAGCAAAAAGTTGGTTAGGAGCACCAAGTGCTTCGCAAGGCAATGAAAAAATCCCGCTGTGAAAGGACTGTTAATAGCACTTATCGAAGTCCGAACTGCCCCCCGATTCCTCTTGGCTAGGCAAACCTAGCCAAAAAGTGCGGGCTGACCAAAGAAAACTTGACTAAAGCCCAGCCATGGTCAGTAAAGCAGGTTGAAAGCTGCCAACGCTAATTACGGGTTTCGGGTTGGGCAAGGTGGCGTTTGGCCTGTTCCCAGTACACGTCCATCTGGGCCAGGGTGAGGTCGGCGAGGCGCTCATTATTAGCCGCGGCGGCGGTTTCGAGATAGTGAAAGCGACTGATAAACTTGCGGTTGGTGCGTTCCAGTGCTTCCTCGGGGTTGATGCCGGCGAAGCGGGCAAAATTGACCAGCGAAAAAAGTAAATCACCGAACTCATCGGCGGCTTTCTCGGCGTTCATTTTGTCGGCCTGGCCGTGGCCGTACTCATCGCCAAACTCTTTCAGTTCTTCCTGCACCTTGTCCCACACCTGTTCGGGCTGCTCCCAATCGAAGCCGGCCCCGCGGGCTTTTTCCTGAATGCGCATGGCCTTCACCAAGGCCGGCAGGGAGGTGGGTACGCCGCTGAGCACGCCCGTGGCGCTGCCTTTTTCTTTGAGTTTGAGCTGCTCCCAGTTGCGCTTTACGGTGTCCTCATCATCGGCCTGCACATCGCCGTAGATGTGGGGGTGGCGGTAGATAAGCTTTTCGCATTGGGCATTGAGAACGTCGGCAATGTCGAACGCGCCTTTTTCGGCGGCGATGCGGGCGTAAAAAATCAGGTGCAGCATCACGTCGCCCAATTCCTTTTTCAGGTCGGGCAGGTCGTCGCGCAAAATGGCATCGCTGATTTCGTAGGTTTCCTCGATGGTGAGGTGGCGCAGGGTTTGCAGGGTTTGCTTCTTATCCCAGGGGCACTCGGTGCGGAGGCGGTCCAGCACATCGAGCAGGCGGCCGAAGGCTTCGAGCTGCGCGGGCCGACGGTCACTGATAAGCAAGGGGTTAAGTAGAGGATTGAGGTTTTCCATTGTTCCAAAGATAAATACCCGCGTCGCCAACTGCTCACTAATGCCTAATTTTGGTCTTTCAAAAAAACTACTCCGTGACTTTAATAAAATCTATCTCCGGCATTCGGGGCACTATTGGCGGCCCGGTGGGGCAGGGCCTCACCCCGCTTGATGTGGTGAAATACGCCGCCGCCTACGGCACGTGGGTGAAAACTCAGGCCACCGACAGCAAGCTTATTATTATTGGCCGCGATGCCCGCATTTCGGGCGACATGGTGAGCCGCCTGGTGGCCGCCACGCTGCAAGGCCTGGGCCTCGACGTGTGCGACCTGGGCCTGAGTACCACGCCGACGGTAGAAATGGCCGTGCCGGCCAAAAATGCGGCCGGTGGCATCATCCTCACCGCCTCGCACAACCCCAAGCAGTGGAACGCGCTAAAATTGCTGAACGCCACCGGCGAATTTATTTCGGAAGCCGACGGGCAGCGGGTGCTGGCCTCGGCCGAAAACGAAGACTTCGACTTCGCGCCCGTAACCAAGCTCGGGCAATACACCACCGACAATACCTTTCTCCAAAAGCACATTGAAGCCATTCTTGCGCTTCCGCTGGTGGATGTGGAAGCCATTCGGGCCCGCAATTTCCGGGTGGTGGTGGATGCCGTGAATTCTTCGGGCGGCTTCGCCGTGCCGCAGATGCTGGAAGCGCTGGGCGTGACGACCATTGAGAAGCTGCACTGCGAGCCCACCGGCGACTTTGCCCACAACCCCGAGCCGCTGCCCGAGCACCTGCGCGACATTGCCAAGGTGCTGGAAAAAGGCGGCTTCGACCTCGGCATCGTGGTAGACCCCGACGTGGACCGCCTCGCCCTGGTGAGCGAAAACGGCGAGATGTTCGGCGAAGAATACACGCTGGTGGCCGTGGCCGACTACGTGCTGAAAGCGCTGGGCGGCGGCAATACCGTGAGCAACCTGAGCAGCACCCGCGCCCTGCGCGACGTGACTGAAAAAGCCGGCGGCAGCTACGCCGCCGCCGCCGTGGGCGAGGTGAACGTGGTGACCAAAATGAAGGAAACCAACGCCGTGATTGGCGGCGAAGGCAACGGCGGCATCATCTACCCCGAGCTGCACTACGGCCGCGATGCCCTGGTGGGCATTGCCCTTTTCCTGACGCATTTGGCTAAATCGGGCCTCACGGTGAGCCGTCTGCGCAACTCGTATCCGGGCTATTTCATCTCCAAGAATAAGATTGAGCTGACGCCGGATATCAACACCGACGACGTGCTGACCAGGATGGAGCAGCGCTACGCCAAGCAGCCGGTGAATACGATTGACGGGGTGAAAATCGAGTTTGATAAAGAGTGGGTGCACCTGCGCAAGTCCAACACCGAGCCGATTATCCGCATCTATGCCGAGTCGGACTCCAACGCGACGGCCGACTACCTGGCCCAGAAAATTATTGGTGATATCAAGGAAATTATTGCGCAGAAGGCCTAGCCTATGCTTGTCAATGGTTTATAGTAGTAGTGCATTGGGCTGGTTTCGGTCCAAATCGCGAGGTTTGTAGAATTACAATACCGATAATTCCGGCTGCCGGGCGCACCCACGTCCGGCGGCTTGCTTTTACCTCTTCAGATGACTCCAACCGCCCCTGCTTTCGTTTATTTTGACAACGCGGCCACCACGCCCCTCGACCCGGAAGTGCTGGCGGCCATGCTCCCGTTCCTGAGCCAGCACTACGGCAACCCGAGCAGCCTGCACGGGCCGGGCCGGCAGGTGCGGGCTGCCATCGAGAATGCGCGCAAGACGGTTGCCCATCTGATTAACGCCTCGCCGGCCGAAATTTCCTTCACCAGCGGCGGCACGGAGGCTAATAATTATGCCGCGTTCGGCAGCGTTCGCACGTTGGGGCTGAAGCACGCCATTACCTCGAAGCTGGAGCACCACGCGGTGCTGCACCCCTTGCAGGCGATGGCGAAGTCCGGCGAAATCGAGCTGCACTACCTGAAGCACGATGCGCAGGGCCGATTCGATTTGGGCCAGCTGGCAGAAATGCTGGCCACGCAGTCGCGCACGTTCGTGAGCCTGATGCACGCCAACAACGAAATCGGCAACCTGAACGACATCGCGGCCATCGGCGAAATCTGCGCCCGGCACGATGCCGTGTTCCACACCGATACGGTGCAGACGATGGGGCACTACCGGCACGATGTGCAGCAGCTGAAAACGCATTTTCTGGTGGGCGCGGCGCACAAGTTTCACGGGCCGAAGGGCGTGGGTTTTCTCTACACCCGCAGCGGAATGCAGGTGGGGCCGCTCATTCACGGCGGCTCGCAGGAGCGCAACGTGCGCTCGGGCACCGAAAACGTGTACGGCATTGTGGGCCTGGCCAAGGCCCTGGAGATTGCCGTGCGGGATATAGCGGCCCACCACACCCACGTGCAAGGCTTGAAGGACCGGTTCATTGCCAGGCTGAAGGCCGAAATTCAGGACGTGCAGTTCAACGGCTTGTCGGAGCAGACCGGCGAAAGCCTCTACACCGTGTTGAGCGTGAGCCTGCCGCCCTCGGCCATCAGCGAAATGCTGCTGTTTAATCTGGATATCAGCAAAATAGCAGCTTCCGGCGGCTCGGCCTGTACCAGCGGAGCCCAAACGGGCTCGCACGTACTGGAGGCCCTGGGCTGTGACCCCGGCCGGGCCACGGTGCGCTTCTCGATGAGCAAAATGAACACCGCCGCTGAGGTAGACCACGCCGTGGCTACTTTGGCTAAGCTGTATAGTCCGGTCGCGGTATAAGTAGGGTTGAGTTTTGAGGGTTGAATGTTGAGTAAGTGGCAACAAAGCCCATTCAACCCTCAACCCTTAAAACTGCCCGGTAGCGCCGCCGCCACCCGTTTGCCCGCCCCCAAACTCGAAGCTGCCCGCAGCGGGTGCGCCGGGCGCGTGGGCCGTTTGAGCCTGAATCAGGTTTTCGAGGTTGAAGTGGCGCGGCTCATCATCGGGCAGGGAGGTGAGGCCGAAGCGCGCGGGGCGCAACGCCCGCAGCAATGCGCCGGCCGCCATCGTGAGCACCGCTCCGGCCAGTACGGCGGCGATTTCGGGCGGTAGCAGGGAGCGATAATGCCGCAGGGTGAAAAGCGAAAATGCCAGCGCCAGCAGGCCCATCAGCAGCGTGGGGCGGTCGGCCCGGCGCAGGCCCAGCACGATGTAGAGGAACGGAATGCCCGCCGTGAAAAAATAGAACACCACCGCAAACGGCACCTGCTCCGAGGTAGGTAGGTGGTGTAGCTCAGCGTTGCCCTCGCGCACCACCAGGTAGTTGCCGCCGAGGTAAAACACGGCCAGTGCCAGCACTTTCAGCACCAGCAGGCAGCTGGCGTAGTAGTCAGCCAAAGCGGTGCCGGCCATCCGGCGGGCCAGGGCGCGGTACAGCGCCAAGCTGCCCGCGGCTGTACTCATCACCAGAAACGGCAACAGCGCCAGCCCGATGCTGCTTTGCGCGCTGACAATAACCACCAGCAACAGCAGGGTAGCAAAGGCCGCAACCGTAACCAAAGCATCGGCATAGCGAAGCACGGCAACTACCAACAGCGCCAGTACCAGCAGCAGCGGTAGAGCCAAGGCCTGATTGCCCAGGCTGAAGTCGGTGTAATGCGCGCCAGTTTTATTGAAGGCGTAGAAAACCAATACAATGGCGGCGCTCAGCCCGGAGTAAAGTAGCGCATTGTCTGCCCCACAGTGGTAAAATCGCTGCTCCTTTATCATCAACTCCAGCGCGCCAAAGCTCAGCAGGCAGAATATTGCGCCTGCGATAAATGGAGACGAGTTGAGAAACAGAAACGAAAAAGAGCCGCCTCCTAAACCCAGCCCCAGCCATGTGAACAGGAATATCCCCACGCGCAAGGGCCAGGCCGGCCGGTAGTAATCAAGCGGATAGGCGGCTTCGATGGTTTCGAGTTGCGCTGAACTCACCAAAAGCCCGCGCTGCCAGCGCGCCGCTTTTTTTCGCAAGGCCAAGCGGAACGCCCAACTGGGTTGATAAGCTTGCAGTGGCATGGTCAGGAAGCGGAAGGTGATTTTGAAGCTGGAAACGCGCCTGTTGAGCCATGCAGGATGTTTTTCAAATTAATAAAGAACAAGACCACCGCCAGCGCCGACGCGGGAAAATAGATGAACGCCCCAGCCACGATAAGGCCATCCCCCAAGGCCAAAATCAATTGAATAAAAATACAGCTGGCAACAAAGTAAGCGTAGCCCGCTGCCAACAGTAGGAACCAATAAGAGTGCGTGCGCCGCGCATACCAAAACAACCCGGCACACAGCCCAAGCATGAGCAGCGCGGTACTCATGCCAGCCAAAAACCGCTCGTGCATGATGCCATCGAGCAGCACCGTAGCCAGCGCGGCCAGCGCCAGGTTGCTGCCCAGCAGCAGGTAAGTGAAGGCGAAATGTGCCTTGCGCCCCCGGTGCTCCGAGTAAAAGCCGGCCGCCATCAGCACCAGGCCCAGGCCGATGGCGGCCCCGCGAATGTGGTCATTCCAAAACTCGTTTTCGGTGAGCACGGCCAACGGAGCCACCGTGAGGCCCACCCACGATGCCAGCGCGGTGAGGCCCATGGCCAACACCCCGCGGTGGTCGAACCAATAGGCCAGGGGCAGAAAAACCAGCGCGGGTACCGCCGTAGCCAGCCCGTACTGGTCGCCAAAAATGTGGTACTGATACTGCACGTAGCTTTCCAGCACCACAAATAGCAGGCAGCCAAGAATTAAGAGATAGTCGGCTCCAATCGAGGTTTTGGGCGCTATGCCCCAGGTGAAAGCGGCGCGGTGCCGGGCCGCGTAACCCAGGCAAGCGGCCATGAGCCCGGCAACAACGGCGATGATAACCCCGTGCCCGATGCTGTCGATGTGCTGATAGATGAGCACGCCCAGCCCGCCGGCCAGCAGCGTAGTGCCCAGGTACAGCAGCGCCCGCAGCTCATAGTGCAGCGAAAACGGCCGCGCCTGGTCGGCGGCCGCGATGGTTGCGGCCTGCGTGGGCGGGAGCAGGCCCCGGGCCTGCAAGTCCAGAAGGTAAAGGTTGGGTGGGGGCGGCGAGGGCATGAGGCAGATAAGCCAGCGGAGGGGTAGCGGCTCGGCTGCAAGTACGGTATTTGTTGGGGCAACCCGGCGGGGCATCTGGCGGGCTGCATTAGCGCGTTGTGCCGTCCTTGCGGGTATATTCGACTATTTTTCGGCGCGCTTCGTAATTCGGGGCATCACCCGTATCCCATTTATGGCAGACATCAACATTCAACGCAAAAAATCAGCCCCAAGTCCTTGGCTGCTGGTCGTGTTAGCAGCTGTGCTGCTGGCCGTGGCCGCCTATTTTTTCCTGAGAACCAGCCCCGCCGACGAGCCCACCCCACCAGCCGGCACCGGTGCCTCCGAGGCTACCGGCGCAGGGCCGGGGGCCGATACCACGGCCCAGCGGACGTTGGAAGCGGCCACGAAGGCCAACGATTCGGCCACGGCCGCAGCACCCCTGGAGTCTTCGTCCGATGCGGCGGCGTCGCTAACGAGCCAGGCCGCCACCAATCCGGCCGCCCCCAACTATGCGCTGAACGGGCTGCAAAAGCTGGCGGGCCAGCTGGTGGCCCTCACCGACCGCGACGACCTGCGTGACCCCACCATCACGGAGCAGCGCGACAACCTGACCAGCGCCACCAGCCGCCTCGGCGAGCCCAACATCAGCCTGCGCCCCGGTTTTGTGGCGGCGGCCGGCCTCATCCGGGCCATGCAGCAGAAAGCCTACCCCGAGCTGGAAGGAGCGGCCAACGACCTGGTGAGCCTGGCGGGCCAGCTATCGGGCCGCAGCGCCACGGCCGCCGACCAGCAGCAAAACCAACAATTCCTGACCCAGGCCGCCGCAGCCGTGCGGGTACTCAGCGAGCCCACCCGTTAATTCTCGACCTTTTCTCTAGTGCACAATATGGAAGCCCCAATACTGCGCCGCCTGCGCGACCTGACCGACTTTGAAGTGGCTGATGACAACCCCGATGTGCGTGGCTGGACCGTGCGCGGCAACGATGGCCAGGCGCTGGGCACCGTGTTCGAGTTGATTGTGGACCCGGAAGTCCTGAAAGTGCGCTATCTGGACATTGAGCTGGATACCCGCTTTCAAATTAAGGAATACGAAAATCATATTCTGCTACCCATCGGGGTAGCCTCGCTCGATGCCGACGGCGACAACGTATTCGTGCCCGCGCTGAACGCCGAATCCGTGCTGAATTGCCCGCCCTACGTCGAAATTCAAATCACCCGAGCCTACGAAACCGCCATGATGCGGGCGCTGGGCCTGGAGCCGGTGCCCGATGGCGACTTCTACGGTACGCCGGTGCACGACCCCAGTGCCTTCTACCGGGGACGTCGGTAGGGCCAAAGTAATTTCCCGGTTAGAGCAGTTTCCAAGTCAGTGTACATTTTTGAAAACAGTTAAAAGTTGAGAGTTAAAAGTTAAAACCCAATACGTCTGATTTTTAACTCTCAACTTTTAACTCTGTACATAGACTTGGAAACCGCTGTAGTGTACGGGTACACCAATCTGGAAGCTGCTCTAGCTGCGCCGAACCATCGTCGCCACCGCCTCCACCCACTGTGGCTCCGAGTTCAGCGAGGGCACCAGCTGCCAGTGCTCGCCGCCCGATTCCTCGAATAGCTCCTTGAATTCCTCGCCCACCTCGATGGTCGTTTCCAGGCAGTCGGCCACGAAGGCGGGGGAGAAGGCCAGCACGTGTTTAATGCCTTTGGCGGGCATTTCCTTTAGCGCCTCGTCGGTGTAGGGCTGCAGCCAGGGGTCGCGCAGGCGGCTTTGCAGGCGGCTCTGGAAGGCCACCGTGTACTGCTCCGGAGCCAGACCCAGCTCGGCGGCCACCAGGCGCGAGGTGGCGAAGCACTGGGCGCGGTAGCAGTATTGGTTCTGGTCGGTGAGGGTGTCGCAGCAGCTACCGAAGCGGCAGTAGTTGGTGGGGTCGCCCTTTTTTACGTGGCGCTCGGGAATGCCGTGGTAGCTGAACACGATGTGGTCGTAATGCTGCTTTTCCATCTCGGCCCGGCCGCGGGCGGCAATAGTGGCAATGAAGCCCGGCTCGGTGCCAAACTGGCTGATGAAGCTGATGCTCGGCACAATCCACCATTCTTTCACAATTTCCATCACCTTTTCCTGCACCGAGCCCGTGCTGGCCGAGGCATACTGCGGAAAGAGCGGCAACACGATGATGCGCTCCACGTTGGCGGTTCGCAGCTCCTCCAGCGCCTTCTCGACGCCGGGGTTCTGGTAGCGCATCCCGAAGGCCACTACGTAGCCCTCGCCCAACTCGGCCTGCACCTTTTTCTGCAGGTCGAGCCCGTGGAACAGCAGCGGCGAGCCACGCTCGGTCCACAGCTCCTTGTAAATCTTGGCCGACTTGGGAGCCCGTAGCGGTACTACCAGCCCCTGAAACAGGGGGTAGCGAATGGCGGCCGGCATGTCCACCACGCGGCCGTCGGTGAGAAATTCGTTGAGGTAGCGCCGCACGTCGGGCGTGTTAGGCGAGTCGGGCGTGCCGAGGTTGACGAGCAGCACACCGATGCGGCGGGCGGTAATGGTGGCGGCCGCCGCGGCCGGCGTGGGCGCAGCCGCAGTGTCAGAAGCAGGAGTGAGGGTATTCATTGGAGCAAAGTTCAACAGCAGCGCGCGGACTATCGGCGGGTGGCTAAGCAACCACTTTGGCGCCGGCTTGGTTTGACTTCGTGAGCAAGGGCGCGCCGGCACTATGGTCGGGGCCGGGCGTCGAATCGGCATTCCAAACGCCTGTTGCCGGGGCAGGCGGTGGCCATGTTTGGCACGGCCATAGCTTTTGCCCTGCAAATTTCGTACCTTTGCGGCCCTGATTATCAAACCCATCCCTCGTGAACCCCGAAACTAAACCCCACCGCGCCGGCTTTGTGAGCATCATTGGCAAGCCCAACGTGGGCAAGTCCACGCTCATGAATGCGCTGGTGGGCGAGCGGCTCAGCATCGTTACCAGTAAGGCCCAGACCACGCGCCACCGCATATTGGGCATCCTCAACGGCGAGGATTTCCAGCTGATTTATTCCGATACGCCCGGCATCATCCAGCCCAAGTACGAGCTGCACAACGCCATGATGTCGTTCGTATACTCCTCACTCGAAGACGCCGACGTGGTGCTTTTCGTGACGGATATCTACGAGAAGCACGACGAAGAACCCGTAGTGGAGCGTTTGCGCAAGATGACGGACACGCCCATCATCCTGCTGGTTAACAAAATAGACCAGGCCAACCAGGAAGAAGTGGAAGCCAAGCTGGCCTATTGGAAGGAGCAGCTGCCTAACGCCGCCGAGGTGTTGCCCATCTCCGCCCTCAACCACTTCGGTACCGACGGCGTGCTGCAATTGGTGATGGAGCGCCTGCCCGTCCACCCGCCCTACTACCCCAAAGATGAGCTGACCGACAAGCCCGAGCGCTTCTTCGCAGCCGAAATGGTGCGCGAAAAAATCTTCAAGCTCTACAAAAAGGAGATTCCCTACAGCTGCGAAGTTGTTATCGAAGAGTTTAAGGAAGAGGAAGATATTATCCGTATTCGCGGCATCATCTACGTCGAGCGCAATTCGCAGAAAGGTATCGTCATCGGCCAGGGCGGCGAGGCGCTGAAAAAAGTAGGCACTTGGGCGCGCGAGGAAATGGAGAAGTTTTTCCAGAAGAAAGTCTTCCTCGAAATGTATGTGAAAGTGAACGAGAACTGGCGCACCGACCCCAAGGCGCTGAGCCGGTTCGGCTACCAATAGAAGAACGTCATGCTGAGCGCAGCCGAAGCATCTCGCGTGTGGTAGCAACTCAATCGTTGAACGATGCGGGCGAGATGCCTCGGCTGCGCTCGGCATGACGTTCTTTTTCAGCTAATCAGGAAAAACTCCGACCACCTATAACTAAAATAACCCCGGGCACTGCCGAATCTAGGTCGGGTCGGCGGCTGGGGCCAACACCATATGTCAACGCAAAACACCATCGCCATCGTGGGGCGGCCCAATGTGGGCAAATCCACGCTATTCAACCGCCTCGTGGGTCAGCGCAAGGCCATCATGGACAACGAGAGCGGCGTAACCCGCGACCGTCACTACGGCTACGGCGACTGGATTGGCAAGAACTTCACCGTGATTGACACGGGTGGTTACGTGCACAATTCGGAAGATATTTTCGAGGGCGAAATCAACAAGCAAGTGAAGCTGGCCATTGAAGAGGCCGACGTGGTGCTCTTCATGGTAGATGCCGAAGCCGGCGTGCACGGCCTCGATGAGGAATTTGCGCACGTACTGCGCCGCTACATCGGCAAGAAGCCCATCTACATGGTGGCCAACAAGGCCGACACCAACCTGCGCGCCAACGGCGTGGGCGAGTTCTACTCGCTGGGCCTGGGCGACGGTGAAATCTACGCCGTGAGCAGCGCCAACGGCCACGGCACCGGCGAATTGCTCGATGCCGTAGTGAGCAACTTCGAGGAGCCCGGCGTGGAAGAGCCGGAGTCGGAGATTCCGCGCATTGCCGTGGTGGGCCGCCCCAACGTGGGCAAATCCAGCCTCGTGAACCTGCTGCTGGGCGAAGACCGCAGCATCGTGACCGACATCGCCGGTACTACCCGCGACTCGATTTCGGCCCGCTACAATGCTTTCGGCAACGAATTTATCCTGGTGGATACAGCCGGTTTGCGCCGCAAAGCCAAGGTGAGCGAGGACGTGGAATTCTACGCCAACATGCGCAGCCTGCGCGCCCTGGAGGAGTGCGACGTCTGCATCGTGATGCTCGATGCCAGCCGCGGCATCGAAGCCCAGGACGTGAACATCATCACCCTGGCCGACAAAAATCGCAAGGGCATCGTCATCCTGGTGAATAAGTGGGACCTGGTGGAGAACAAGGAAACCAACACGTCCAAAGATTTCGAGGCGAAAATTCTGGAAAAGATTGCGCCCATCGCGTACATCCCCGTCATTTTCGTCTCGGTGCTGAACAAGCAACGCGTACACAAGGCCATCGAAACGGCCATCGAAGTGTACCATAATAAGCGCCGTAAAATCCCGACTTCGCAGCTGAACGATGTGATGCTGAAGGAGATTGAGAAGTACGGCCCGCCCGCGCTCAAGGGCAAGATGATTCGCATCAAGTACGTGACGCAGCTGCCCACGCACAACCCCGTGTTCGCCTTCTTCGCCAACCTGCCGCAGTACGTGCAGACCAACTACACGCGCTACCTCGAAAACCGGATGCGCGAGCATTTCGACTTCCGAGGCGTGCCCATCGGCATCGTATACCGCAAGAAGTAGCCGGTCAGGACCAGCAGATTCATGAGGCTTTCGGAAAATTATTTTCACGAAAGCCTCATAAATCCTGCAGTCGGTGGGTTACCTCTGCGCCGTGCTGGTATAAAACCCCAAATTTGAAGAGTTACCGTCGGTATGCCTTCAATATTCAACTGAAATCCAACCCATTTTAACCCAACCCCAAGATGAAAAAAGTATTGTTCCTCGCCCTGGCTGCTGCTTCGTTCTCGTTCACCGCTTGCGAAAGCAAGAAAGAGGAGAACATGGAAGCTGCTGCTGACAACGTAGAAGCAGCTGGCGAAATGAAGGCTGACGCTATGGAGAACCAGGCTGATGCAGTTCGTGACTCGGCTGATGCCAAGTCGGATGCCATGGAGAATGCCGCTGACAAGATGGCTCCTGCTACCGAGACTCCTGCTGAAGAAGTTAAGAAGTAATTCTTGCCGCTTCGCAAGTAAAAAAGCCTCTCCGGCAACGGAGAGGCTTTTTTTTGTGCATTCTAAAGCGTAGTTTCCGGTAGGCCGAGCCGGCGGTTGAGCAGGCCGTCTACTACTTCAAAGAGGCGGCGGGGCTCGTAGGTGCGCCAGGGCAGGTCGTCGAGCTCGCCGCCAAAGTTGACATAGTTATCCACGTTGTACTGGCGCATTTCGCGCTGCACGTGTTCCTGGAAATTCACGCCCGCAATCCAGCCATCTTCCACGTCTTCGAACCATTCCTCGTAATAATCATCGTCGGAGCCGTGGAAGTTGAATACGTTTTCACCGATGAGGATGAACTTGCGGATGCCCTCGTGCACCAGCACATCCACGATGTTGCGCTTGAGCTCCATGATGTCATTTTCGATGGCATCATTCCACTCGCCGATGAATTCGAGGACGGCAATACCGGTTTCGTAATCTGCAAACAGGATTTTGCAGAACAGCGTGTCCGACCCCAGGCTGTCCCACTGCGGGTGGATGTAGTAGCCGTAAATGGTGTTGGTGTAGGTGTCGAGGCTGTTTTCGGCTTCGAAGAGCGGCGAGCGCGGGTCTTCGGCGGCCGAGTACTGGTCAATCCAGTTGTAGTGGGGCTCGATGGTGTGCATGAGGTGGCAGGGTGGGCTAGGAAAGCCCTTTTTCAGAAGCGGATTGATGGAGCAAATATCTCCTGCTTAAACCCCCTATTCCGCTGCTCGGTTCGCCAACAGGCTGGCCAAAATGGTCAGCCAGAACACCAGGCCCGGGAAAGCCACTATTGCTGCTAGCACGCCCAGCCCTATCCGGCGGCATCGGAAACCTTTGTACGCCAGTCCTGCCAATACCATGCTGCTGGTGGCAAACAGCACATTATAAGCAACATCAACCGCTGGAGTGTCGAGCCAGTCGGGCATGGGCTGATATAGCAAGAACAACAGCCCAAGCTGAAGCAGAGACAGCAGCAAAACCCAGGTGCCAAATTTGGGAGGCACGGCGTGTGCAGCCAACGGCATGTGCTAGAGCCGTGCCGTCAGGGCCGCCCGCACGCTACCGTGCTGCTTCAGTAGCTGTGCGGCTTCGGCTGCGCCAATCCCCAACTCGTCCATCAGCATCCGTTCGCCGCGCTCTACCAGCTTGATGTTCGAGAGCTTCATGTCGACCATCTTGTTGCCCTTCACATAGCCCAGGCGAATGAAAGTGGCGGTGGTGAGCATATTGAGCACCATCTTCTGGGCGCTGCCGGCTTTGAGCCGGGTGCTGCCGGTGAGGAATTCCGGCCCGGTCACCACTTCCACCGGAAACTCGGCTGCCGCCGCCACCGCCGAGCCAGCGTTGCACACCACGCAACCCGTGGCTAAGCCCGCGGCCCGCGCCGCGTTCAGCCCGCCAATGACGTAGGGCGTGCGGCCCGAAGCGGCAATGCCCACCAGCACGTCGCCGGCCCCAATGTGGTGCGTTTGCAAATCGCGCCACGCCTGTTCGGCATCGTCCTCGGCTCCCTCCACCGCTACCCGAATGGCGCCGTCGCCCCCGGCCATAATGCCCACCACCATCTCGGCGGGCACGCCGAAGGTGGGCGGGCATTCCGAGGCATCAACCACGCCCAGCCGCCCGCTGGTGCCCGCGCCGATGTAGAATAGCCGCCCGCCCGCGCTCAGCCGCGCCACCGTGGCCTCCACCAGCTGCTCAATCTGGGGCAGGGCGCGGGCCACGGTTTGGGGCACCGTGTGGTCGAGCTGGTTCATGCCCGCCAGCAGGTCAGTGGTCGACAGGGTTTCGAGGTGGTTGAATTCGGAAGGTGCTTCGGTGGTCATCATAGCAGGAGAACAGGCCTGGGCTTGTTCCGAAATAAGGTTTGTCGTAGCAGGGAGGAAAAAGGCTGTTCTACGCTAATCGGCCAATGATGGGGAAGTTATCGAAAACATTGGCCGTGTGCGGGGCATCTTTGTCCAGCTCGGCGGTCAGGTCCTGGCCGGCCCAGTGCTCGTAGTGGTTGCCGCGCCGCCACAGCCGCGAGCGGCTCACATCGTAAATCCGGCCCTGGTAGGCCACCCAGATTTCGTCGCGGTCCTGGCCGTTGCGCAGTGCCAGCTGGTTTTTGGTGTAGGATTTTGGTTCTTCGGTCATGCTAAAAACGCGCGTCATGCTGAGCTTATCGAAGCATCTCTACCTCAATACTAAATCTGATTAGTTACGCGGTAGAGATGCTTCGACAAGCTCAGCATGACGTTCTGTTGACATAATATCCTAGCTCAGCAACGCCTGCAGCCGAATCCAGCGCTGCGGCAGGTCGCCCTGCGAGGCGTTGAGATAATCCTCGTAGGTGCAAGGCACTACGCGCTTCACGGCGTTATCGCCGAGGCGCTCCACTTCCATCCACCACTTATCGGCGCGGCGCGATTTGTAGAACACCAGCTTATCGGGGTTGCCGGGCAGCACCACCGTGTAAGTGAGGAAGCGGAAGGTGCCGAAGCCGGTTTCGGGCTTGCGGTGGTAGAAGCCTTCCACGAAATACCAGAGCATGGTGGCCAGCGTGGCGGCGGCCAGGCCGTGCGGGTCGTAGTTGGCGCGGTAGCCGTAGAGGCCGAAGGAGCTCAGCTGCTCATTGTGGCCCGCGTACCAGCAGAGCTGGGTAGCTTCCTCGTTGCCCAGGCCGAAGGGGTTGGCCGGGTAGTAGCCCGGCGCATCCTGCCAGCGCAGGGCGGCAATATCCACGCTCATAAAGTCAGCCTGGCGCACCAGCGGCTCGGCCTGGCGGCGGTCGGCCCGCACCTCGCCCACGCTCATTGTTTCAAAGTGCAGCTTTTCGAGCGCCACCATCACCTCGGGCGGCGTGAGGTACTGCTGGTGGGCCAGGTGGGCCAGGCTGAACACAAAATTGGGCTCATGCACCAGCAGGCGGCGCAGGTGGCTGTCTTCGGGCGGGGTGCCGGGGCCGGGCTCGGCCATGTCGGGCCGGGCATCCACCATGGTGAAGTTGATGGCGCGGTCCTGGTTTTCGTAGGCCAGAAACTGGCCGTAGTCGAGGTCGTGGCTGCCGCCGAGCAGGATGGGCACCGTGTTTTCTTCCAGCAGCGCCCCGATTATTTCGCGCAGGCGTTGGTAGGTATCTTCCAGCGTGAGGCCGGGGCGCAGGTTGCCCAGGTCGACGAGGCGTACGGCGCCGGTACCTTTTTGCAACTGGTAGAAGCGCTGGCGCACCTCATTGGCCCCGTGGTGGCCGGTGGCCGGGGCACCGGCGGCGCTGCCGCGCCACTCGTCCAGCCCGATAAGAGCCAGGTCGGCGGTGCGCCAGTCGGGAAAATTCTCGGTGAAGCGGGTAGCGTAAGCAGCCAGCGTGGTGGGCGCGGGCACGGCCTCGGTCAGCGTTTCCGGCAGCGGGTCAAAAAACAGGGCCAGATTCATTGGAGACGGAAATGCAAGGGGCCAAAACTACGCACGAAAAAGCCGGGTTTCCGGGCTTTTTGGCGGTTTAAGCCACCGATTTGGTTTTGCTTGTGGCCATAATGACCCCGTGGAGCTTGCGTCTGTGTAGCATAGCCCAGAAAAAAGCTCTTTATTTAAGCTGAATTTCACTCAGTACGCTTTATCCAGCCCCACCCATGGACGTTCGCCGCGCCTTTGATATCCTGGCTCATCAACTAGCCAACTTCCCTAAATCCGATGCCCTGGCCTCTAAAATCGACGGCCAGTGGGTGCCCATCAGCACCCAGCAGGTGCAGGACCAGGCCAACCTCGTCAGCCTTGGTTTGGCCTCGCTCGGCCTCAAGCGCGGCGACAAAGTAGCCATCATCAGCATGAACCGGCCCGAATGGATGCTGGCTGATTTCGGTATCTCCCAAATCGGGGCCACCAGCGTGCCGATGTACCCGAGCATCACCGTGGAGGACTACCAGTACATCTTCGCCGATGCGGGCGTGCGGGCCATATTCGTGGCCGACCAGCAGCTGTTCGACAAGGTGACGGAAGCCACCGCCGGCCTCGACATTCCGGCCGAAAACGTTTTCACCTTTGATAAAATAGCGGGAGCCCGTCATTTCGGCGAGCTGCTGGAGCTGGGCAAAAAAGGCAACATAGCCGACCTGGAGCCGCTGAAAGCCGCCGTGCAGCCCGATGATTTGCTCACCCTCATCTACACCAGCGGCACCACCGGCAAGCCCAAGGGCGTGATGCTGACGCACGACAACATCCTGAGCAACTGTCGCAACTCGCAGCGTTTCGTGCCCGTCACGAAAAACGATAAGGCCCTGAGCTTCCTGCCGCTCTGCCATATTTTCGAGCGCATGGTGACCTATCTCTACATGATAAACGGGGTAAGCATCTACTACGCCGAAAGCATGGAGGTTATCGCCGATAACCTGCGCGAGGTGAAGCCCGAAATCTTCACCACCGTGCCGCGCTTGCTGGAGAAAGTGTATGATAAAATCGTGGCCAAAGGCCATCAACTGGAAGGCGTGAAGAAGGGCCTGTTCTTCTGGGCGCTGGATTTGGGCCTGAAATACGACACCCAAAAGGACCAGGGCTTTTTCTATAATACCCAGCTGGCGCTGGCTAATAAGCTAATATTCAATAAGTGGCGCGAGGCGCTGGGTGGTAATCTCCGCTGTATCGTGAGCGGCGGCGGCGCCCTGCAGCCGCGCCTGGCCCGCGTGTTCTGGGCGGCCGGCATCCACGTAATGGAGGGCTACGGACTCACCGAAACCTCCCCCGTGATTGCCGTGGGCGGCTATGAGCCCGAGAACAACATGATTGGTGCCGTGGGGCCGCTCATCGACAACATGGAAGTCAAGATTGCCGCCGACGGCGAAATCCTCACCAAGTCGGCCTCCGTGATGAAGGGCTACTACAACAAGCCCGACCTCACGGCCGAAGTATTCGACGAGGAAGGCTGGTTCCACACCGGCGACATTGGCGAGCTGGTGAACGGCAAATTCCTGAAAATCACCGACCGGAAGAAGGAGATGTTCAAGACCTCGGGCGGCAAGTACATTGCCCCGCAGGTTCTCGAAGGCAAGCTGAAGGAAGACCCACTCATCGAGCAGGCCATGGTGGTCGGGGCCGACCAGAAATTCGCCTCGGCGCTGGTTATTCCCTCATTTCCCGACCTCAAGGGCTGGTGCAAGCGCAATGGTGTGCCCGATGCCTCGAACGAGGAGCTTATCAAAAACGAAAAGGTAGTCGAGCTCTACGAAGGCCTGGTGAAGAAGTACAACAAGAGCTTCGCGCAGTGGGAGCAGGTGAAAAAAATTGTCCTGTTGCCCGAGCAATGGACTGTGGAAACCGGCGAAATGACGCCCACGATGAAGGTGAAGCGCAAAATCATTACCGAGAATAACAAGGGTGTGATTGAGGGGATGTACCAATAGGGAGGTCAGCGTTAGCTGGCACCGCAGGGCCGTGGGGCAAAACTATTCCCCCGGCGGACCTGCGGTGCCAGTTGAAGCTGGCCTCATCTTTTTGGCCAACTGTTATGCAAGCCTAACAAATTTTTCGTAAGTTTACCGCACTTACAGCCCGCCCATGAAACCCGAAGAAACCGTCGATTACAACATAAAAGTGGCCTGGCACGCGATTTCGCGGATGTATAACACCCAGGCCGCGCAGAATGACATCACCACGAGCATCGGCTTCGTGCTGCTGAACATCGACCAGGAGCGCGGCACGCCGGCCACCAAAATCGCCCCGCTGCTGGGTCTCGAAACCCGTAGCCTCACCCGCATCCTGCGGAGCATGGAGGAAAAGGGACTGATTTATAAGCAGGCCGACTCGGTCGATAAACGCTCGGTGCGCATCTTCCTGACAGAAATGGGACTGGAGAAAAAAGAGGTTTCGCGCCAGACGGTGCGGCACTTCAATTTGAAAGTGCGGGAGAAAATTTCGCAGAGCCAGCTCGATGTGTTCTTCAAAGTAGCCGCCCAGATTACGGGCATGATTGAAGGAAAAACCCTCTTTGAAGAATTCGTGCTCAAGCCGTTGCGGCAGGAGTCGTCGGCTTCTTGAGCCTCCGCTAAATCGTTGTCATGCTGATGAAGGAAGCATCTTATCGCGGCTGCTTTCGTTAGATTTATTATTCACTGCGGCGCGAATGTGATAAGGTCCTTCGTCGCCGCTTCATCCGCGGAATGCTCAGGATGACAGTTTAAACCCATTATGAATCGAACCATCAAGAAAGTTGCCGTGCTCGGCTCCGGCGTTATGGGCTCGCGCATTGCCTGCCACTTCGCCAACATCGGCGTGCAGGTGCTGCTGCTCGACATCGCCCCCAAAGAGCTGCTGCCCGACGAAGAGAAGAAAGGCCTCAAGCTCGACGCGCCGGCGGTAAAAAACCGCATTGTGAATGCTGCGTTGCAGGCCGCAATCGTTGCCAACCCCTCGCCGCTCTACCGCAAGGCCGACGCCAACCGCATCAAAACCGGCAACTTCGATGACAACCTGAAGGAAATTGCCGGTTGCGACTGGACGATTGAAGTGGTAATTGAGCGCCTCGACATCAAAAAGAGCCTTTACGAGCGGGTGGAGCAGTTCCGCAAACCTGGCACGCTGATTACCAGCAACACCTCAGGTATTCCGATTCACCTGCTGGCCGAGGGCCGCTCGGAGGATTTCAAGCAGCATTTTGCGGGTACGCACTTTTTCAACCCGCCGCGCTACCTGAAGCTGCTGGAAATTATTCCGACCCCGGATACCAAGCCGGAGGTGCTGAGTTTCCTGCAACACTACGGCGATTTGTACTTGGGCAAAACGGTGGTGTTGGCCAAGGACACCCCCGGCTTTATCGCCAACCGCGTGGGCGTGTTTGCCCTGCTCGACGCCATGCAGACCATGCAGAAGCTTGGTCTGACCGTGGAGGAAACCGATAAGCTGACTGGCCCGGTGATTGGCCACGCGAAGTCGGCCACGCTGCGCACTTCGGATGTGGTGGGCCTCGATACGACCATCAACGTAGCCAACGGCTTGGCCCAGGGCCTGCCGAACGACGAAGCCAAGGACGTATTCGTGCTACCCGATTTCGTAAAGAAAATGGGCGAGAGCAAGTGGCTGGGCGACAAAACCGGCCAAGGCTTCTACAAGAAAGTGAAGGGCGAGGGCGGCAAGTCGGAAATCCACGCGCTCGACCTGAGCACGATGGAGTACAAGCCGAGCCAGAAGGTGAAATTCGCCACGCTGGAAATGACCAAAACCATCGAGAAGCTGGCCGACCGCTTCAAGGTGCTGGTGGCGGGCAAGGATAAGGCGGGCGAGTTTTACCGCCTGAGCTTCGGCAGCCTGTTTGCTTACGTGAGCAACCGCATTCCTGAGATTTCGGACGAGCTGTTCAAGCTGGACGACGCGCTGCGCGCTGGTTTCGGCTGGGAAATGGGCCCGTTTGAAACCTGGGACGCGCTGGGCGTGCAGGCTGGCCTCGACCTGGCCAAGGCTGCCGGCCGCACCCCCGCCCCGTGGGTGGAGGAAATGCTGGCCGCCGGCCACACCACCTTCTATAAGGTGACGGAAGCCGGCGTGCGTCAGTTCTACGACATCGCCTCGAAAAGCTACCAGTCGGTGCCGGGCGTCGAGAACTTTATCATTCTCGATAACCTGCGCGCCAGCGGCAAAGTGCTGTGGAAAAACTCCGGCGCATCAGTTATTGACCTCGGCGATGGCATTCTGAACGTGGAGTTCCACTCGAAGATGAACTCGCTGGGTACCGACGTTATCCAGGGCCTGCTGAAAGGCGTGGAGATGGCCGAAGCCGGCTACCGCGGCCTCGTGGTGGGCAATGACGGGCCGAACTTCTCGGCCGGAGCCAACCTGGGCCTCGTGTACATGCAGGCGCTCGACCAGGATTTCGACGAGCTGAACATGATGATTCAGCAGTTCCAGCAGGCCATGATGCGGATGCGCTACAGCAGCATCCCGGTGGTGGGCACCCCGCACGGCCTCACGCTGGGCGGCGGCTGCGAGCTGAACCTGCACTGCGACCGCGTGGTAGCGGCCGCCGAATCCTACATCGGCCTCGTGGAATTCGGCGTGGGCCTGATTCCCGGCGGCGGCGGCACCAAGGAAATGACCCTGCGCACCGCCGCCAAGTACGAAGACGGCGAGCCGGAATTCAACCTGCTGCGCAACACCTACATGACCATCAGCACGGCCAAGGTTTCAACCTCCGCCGCCGAGGCGTTCGACCTGGGCTTCCTGCGTCGGGGCGACGAGGTAGTGGTGAATTCCAACCGCGTTATCGCTCAAGCCAAAGCGGCCGCGCTGGACATGGCCGATGCCGGCTACACCCAGCCCGTGCCGAAAACCAACGTGAAAGTGCACGGCAAGGGCGCGCTGGCCATGTTCAAAACCGGCGTGTACGCCATGCAGCAGGGCAACTACATTTCGACCCACGACCAGCTCATTGCCGATAAACTGGCCTACGTGATGTGCGGCGGGGATTTGTCGTCGCCCACCGAAGTGAGCGAGCAGTACTTGCTGGATTTGGAGCGCGAAGCCTTCCTGAGCCTCTGCGGCGAGCGCAAGACGCTGGAGCGGATTCAGAGCATTCTGACTACTGGGAAGCCGCTACGCAACTAATCAATTTGTCATGCTGACGAAGGAAGCATCTTATCACGGCTGCCTTTGTTAGCGTCTTAAACCTTAGTGGCGCAGGCGTGATAAGGTCCTTCGCTGCGCTCAGGATGACAATTAAAATAACATGTCTAACACCGCATATATCGTAGCCGGCTACCGCACGGCCGTGGGCAAGGCCCCCCGGGGCGGCTTCCGCTTCACCCGTCCCGACGACCTCGCTGCCGCCGTTATCAAGCACCTTGTGGCCGAAGTGCCGGCCCTCGACCCCACGCGCATCGACGACGTAATCGTCGGCAACGCCGTGCCCGAGGCCGAGCAGGGCCTGCAAATGGGCCGCCTGATTTCGCTGCTGGCCCTGCCCATCAACGTGCCCGGCCTCATCGTGAACCGCTATTGCGGCTCCGGCGTGGAGACCATTGCCATGGCGGTGGGCAAAATCTCGGCCGGCATGGCCGACTGCATCATCGCCGGCGGTACCGAGAGCATGAGCATGGTACCCACCGTGGGCTGGAAAACCGTGCCCAACTACGCCCTGGCTATGAAGCACCCCGACTACTACATGGGCATGGGCCTCACCGCCGAAGCCGTGGCCAACGACTATAAAATCTCCCGCCAGGACCAGGACGAATTCTCCTACAACTCGCACCAGAAGGCCATCAAAGCCATCCAGGGCGGCAAGTTTGCCAAGAGCATCGTGCCCGTGACGGTGGAGGAAACCTACGTGGACGCCGCCACCGGCAAGAAGAAAAACCGCACCTACGTGGTGGATACCGACGAAGGCCCCCGCGCCGACACCTCGGTGGAAGCCCTCGCCCGGCTGCGCCCCGTGTTCGCCGCCAACGGCACCGTCACGGCCGGCAATTCCTCCCAGACTTCCGACGGCGCGGCCTTCGTGCTCGTGATGTCGGAGCGGATGGTGAAGGAGCTGAACCTGGAGCCCATCGCCCGTATGGTGAACTACGCCACCGAGGGCGTGGACCCGCGCATCATGGGCATGGGTCCCATCAAGGCCGTGCCGAAAGTCCTCAAGCAAGCCGGCCTCAAACTGGAAGACATCGACCTGTTTGAGTTGAACGAAGCCTTCGCTTCGCAGTCGCTGGCCGTGGTACGCGAGCTGGGCATCGACCCGGATAAGTTGAACGTGAACGGCGGCGCTATCGCCCTGGGCCACCCGCTGGGCTGCTCCGGTGCCAAGCTCAGCATCCAGCTATTCGACGAGCTGCGCGAGCGCGGCAAGAAGTACGGCATGGTTACGGCCTGCGTGGGCGGCGGCCAGGGCGTCGCCGGCATCTACGAGCTGCTGAAGTAGCCATCGTTGCTTAAAAGAAAGTCATGCTGAACGTAGTGAAGCATCTCTACCGCTTCGTCGTAAATAGTAATCCAACGAAGCGGTAGAGATACTTCGACTGCGCTCAGCATGACGTTCTGAATAAAAAGAAAACCCCGCTCATCCGGGGTTTTCTTTACGCAAAGTAGTAGGCGTGCCTAACATTTTTTCTTATCTTGCAACACTAAATCGGCAGGCCTGTTGTTTCTTCAAATAGTAGGCGTGCCTAATACTTTTCAATTCCACACTCACCCCAAACCGTCATGGAAGTAACGCAGCAAGCCAGCCTCAAGGGCGGCGAATTCATCATCAAGCCGACCGATGCCCAGAGCGTCTTCACCCCGGCCGACTTTACCGAGGAGCAGAACTACATGCACCAGACCTGTCTGGACTTCGTGCAAACGGAAGTGCATCCGTTACTGGAGCGCCTCGACAACCACGAGGAGGGCCTTATGCGCGGCTTGATGGAAAAGGCTGGCCAGCTTGGCCTGTTCGGCGTGAGTGTGCCCGAGCAATTCGGTGGCCTAGATATGGACTTCCCCACGGCCCTGCGCGTGACCGAAGGCGTGGGCGGCGGCCACTCGTTCCCGGTGGCCTTCGCGGCCCACACCGGCATCGCCCTGCTGCCCATCCTGTACTTCGGCAACGATGAGCAGAAGGCCAAATACCTGCCCGGCCTCACCGACGGCACCCTGATGGGCGCGTATTGCTTGACCGAGCCCGGCTCCGGTTCCGATGCCTTGGGGGCTAAAACCAAGGCGGTGCTGAATGCCGAAGGCACGCACTACGTGCTGAACGGCCAGAAAATGTGGATTACGAACGCCGGCTTTGCCGACGTGTTCATCGTGTTTGCCCAGATTGACGGCGACAAGTTCACCGGCTTCATCGTGGACCGCAACACGCCCGGCCTCAGCCTCGGCAACGAGGAGCACAAGATGGGCATCAAAGGCAGCAGCACGCGCCAGGTGTTCCTGTCCGATGCGCAGGTGCCGACGGAGAACGTGCTGGGCGAGATTGGCAAAGGCCACCTCATCGCCTTCAACGTACTGAACATTGGCCGCATCAAGCTGGCGGCTGCCTGCTTGGGCGCTACCAAAATGGCCGCCGACCTTAGCGTGAAATACGCCAACGAGCGGGTGCAGTTCAAAATGCCCATCTCGAAGTTTGGCGCGATTCGCTACAAGCTGGCGCAACAGGCCATCCGCATCTACGCCGTCGAATCGGCTATTTACCGCGCCGGTTCCGATATCTACCGCATGGAGCAGCAGCTCATGGCCGAAGGCAAAGGTGCCAACGAAGCCCTGCTGGGCGCGGCCCGTGAGTTTGCCGTGGAGTGCGCTATTCTGAAAGTGGAAGGCTCGGAAGTGCTTGACTACGTGGTGGATGAGGGTGTGCAGATTTACGGTGGCTACGGCTTCTCGGCCGACTACCCGATGGACCGTGCTTACCGGGATTCGCGCATCAACCGCATCTTCGAAGGCACCAACGAAATCAACCGCCTGCTGGCCGTTGACATGATTTTGAAGAAGGGCCTGAAGGGTGAAATCGACCTGATGGGCCCCGCCCAGGCCGTGCAGCAGGAGTTGCTGAGCATCCCGAGCATGAGCCAGGACGAAGAAACCGGCCTGTTCGCCAAGGAGTTGAAAACCATTGCCAACCTGAAAAAGGCCATTCTGATGGTGGCCGGCTCGGCTGTGCAGAAGTTCACCGCTACTCTTGCCAAAGAGCAGGAGCTGCTGATGAACATCGCCGACATGTCCATCAAGGTGTACATCGCCGAAAGCACCCTGCTCCGCGTGGAGAAGGAGGCTTCGTCGAAGGGCGAAGAGGCTATGGCCGTGGAAGCCGACATTGCCCGCGTGTATCTATCCGATGCCGTGGACATCGTGGAGAAGGCCGGCAAAGATGCCATCGGCAGCATGGCCGAGGGTGACGAGCAGCGCCTGCTGCTCATGGGCCTCAAGCGCTTCACCAAAACCGAATTGCTGAACGTGAAAGAGGCGCGTCGTCGCATCGCCGCCAAGCTGATTACGGCCAACGAGTACGCCGTCTAAATCACGGATTCGCCGGATTAGCGGCGGAGTTTTTGGATTTTTTAGACGATTGCAAAGGGCCGCTCCCGAATGGGGGCGGCCCTTTTCTTATTAGGTGGAGTACCGCGAAATTCCATTTCGCCACGAGCGTAGCGAGTAGAATCGCAAGGCTGATGCAGTATTGCATCAACTCGCTGCGCTCGTAGCGAAATGGAATTTCGCGGTACTCCGTCTTATTTCACTACGATTTTTTCCAGCTGCAAAGCTGCCGATTTTTTGCTCGGCCGGCTCACGCCGATGATGGTTTTTTCATTGAGCCAGGCCGTGAAATCCTTCACATAAGCTAGTTGCCGGTCGTCGGCTACGTTCAGCTTCAAGCGTTCGGGGGCGCTCACCACGCCGGTTTGGGCATTCACGCGGCGTAGGTAGAGGTCCGATTTCTTGTTGATGTTTTCCAGGGTGACCAGCTGTACCGTGCCGCCAAACACGGCCGCCCGGAAGCCGATGCCGGTGTAGGAATCCACGGCCGGGGCCACCTGGTCTTTGGCCACGATACTGTGCCAGGTAGGCGCGCCGAACTCGTTGTAGCCAAAAATGTGCAGCTCACGGGCGTGCACCGGGGCTTCGCTGCCGCCTTCTTCGAAATGTTTTTCGGCCACCACTACCAGCTGCTTCTCCGGAGTCAGCAGCAACTCACCCAGGTAAATATCGTCCAGGCGCTTGACGTCGAGCCCGCTGGCTTTGCTCACTTCGGCCAGGTAAGTGGGGGTGAAGCGGAATTCCGGCGAAAACTTCATATCGCCGGCGCCGCTGAAATCGTATTTCACCACTTTCAGGCTGTAGTATTCGCCGGTGGCATAATCCGCGCACAGGGCGGCGGCGTAGAGGCTGCCGTCGTTCAAGACCGTGAATCTGGCATCGCGAATGGTGACCGGCCGGCCCCCGAAAGTGCCGCCCACCGGCACGCCCAGTACCTTGATTTCGGGGGATTTACCAGCCGGGTAACGGCGCACGGTCAGTTTTTTCATGCCGTCGCTAATCAGCGTCACATACTGCGTGCCATCGTTGGCCACATGCACGGCGGGGGAGAAGAAGTCGCCCTGGTCACGAAAATCGTAGGCCTTTTCTTCCAGCTGCGCGAGGTTTTGGTCGAACAGCGTGGCCGCGATGCTTTTCACCTGCTGCTCGCGGGTGAGGTAGCGGAAGGCCAGCAGCCGGGTGCCATCGGGCGAGATGGATACGCCCAGCCGGCGGTCGCGGGGGGCGGCAGTCATCACCACTTTGGCGGGGCCACGCTGGCCGCTTTGCAGGTTCACGGGCACCACGGCCAGGTTCTGGCCATTGTCGTCTTTGTGGTGCAGCACCACCCAAGCCTGCTGCGGCCCGCGCCCAAAGGCTTCCAGCGTTTCGCCGGGCGTGACCGGGATGGTGGTGCTCCATTGCTTTTTAAGGTCGGCATCGTACCGCTCTACCGCGTAGCCGCCCGCGCTTTGGTGGGCCAGAATCACGAAGCCTGAGCCATCGGCCAGCGCCAGGGTCTTGCGGGGCACGCGCATGTCGTATCGGTCAGCGCCTTGTTCGGGCAGGTAGCTGAAGGGAGTTGATTTTACTTTTTGAGCTGTTGCCGGAGCGATGCTGCCTAGTATTGTCCAGCTTATGAGACCAGTAAGTAAAACGCGCTGCAACATAAAATTTGGGGATAGTGGGAAAATTAATGAGTAGGTAAAATGGGCCCAGTACGCTCAAAAGTAAGCGTATTGCGGTTGTTGCGCGTTATTCTCACTCTTTGCTGACAGGGAAACTCTTCCGTTAGCTAACAAAAAAGTAGCCGAAGCATAACACTGCCGTGGTCACTTCCGTACAGGAAGCCCGTTTACTTCGTATCTGCTTAGGAGCCTCAATCGGAGCTCCCCAAACAAGGATTATCGGTCATCAAATTCCAATTTGAATGGCGCTGCTTTGGTCGGGGATTTTGACCTTTTGAATGTTTTTCTTTAACAAACCCAAGCTTCGGCTTACCTTTACACCCGCAATTATCTGCTATCGTTATGAAGTCAATTCTCAAATTTACCCTTTTAGCAGCGCTTATCGTCACCGGTAAGGTTGTAAAGCAGCCCGAGCAAGCGGTTGCGAAGCAGCCAGTTGAAGCTAAAGGTGCTGCCAACTCTGCCCCGGTTGTTTTGGTGCATCAGGTGCTCACTTCTGAGCCGGTGAAACCTGCCCGAGAGCAGGAGCAGCCGCAACAAAGCGGCAACGGACTCATCGCCGAGATGTTCTAACAAAAAAGACGACTTTTAATAAGGTCGTTTTTTTTTGCCCGGCTGGTACTCCCCCGCTTAGCTAATCCGGCTCCAGTTGACTGCCGAAGCGGGTAGACTTTCGATGTGCCGCCGGATATTGCCGTTTTCCGGGCTGGCCAGATTAGGGTCTTCACTTAGCAATGCTTGAGCGGCTGCCCGGCTCTCGCTCAGAATGCGGCCGTCTTTGGCCAGGTCAGCAATCAGCAGGTCGAGCACGCCGCTTTGCTGGGTGCCCATCAGGTCGCCGGGGCCGCGCAGCTTCAGGTCGATGTCTGCTATTTCGAAGCCGTTGTTAGTCCGTACCATCGTTTCAAGGCGGGTGCGGGCATCCTTGCTCAGTTTGAAGCCCGTCATCAGAATGCAGTAGCTCTGGTCGGCCCCGCGGCCCACGCGGCCGCGCAGCTGGTGCAGCTGCGATAGTCCGAACCGCTCGGCGCTTTCAATGACCATCACCGAAGCATTCGGCACGTTCACGCCCACCTCAATCACGGTGGTCGCCACCATAATCTGGGTTTCTTTTTTGATGAAGCGCTGCATCTCGTAGTCCTTCTCTTCGGCCTTCATGCGCCCGTGCACGATGCTGATTTGGAACTCCGGAAAAGCCCGCGATACGCTCTCGTAGCCGTCGGTCAGGTCCTTGTAATCCATCGTTTCCGACTCCTCAATCAGCGGGTACACGATGTATACCTGCCGGCCAATCTTAACCTGGTCGCGGATAAACTCAAAGACTTTCAGGCGGTTGCCATCGTAGCGGTGTACGGTCACGATGGGCTTGCGGCCGGCCGGCAGCTCGTCAATCACGCTCACGTCGAGGTCGCCGTACAGCGTCATGGCCAGCGTGCGTGGGATGGGCGTGGCCGTCATCACCAGCACGTGCGGGATGACGTGCGGATTCTTCTGCCAGAGCTTGGACCGCTGCGCCACTCCAAAGCGGTGCTGCTCATCCATGATGGTCAGGCCCAGGTTGCGGAACTGCACCACGTCCTCGAGCAGCGCGTGGGTGCCCACCAGCATGTGCATGGAGCCATCGCGCAGGGCCTCGTGCAGCACGCGGCGCTCGGCGGTGCGGGTGCTGCCCGTGAGCTTGCCAATCCGGATGCCCAGCGCGTCGGCGTACACTTTCAGGCCGGTATAGTGCTGGTCGGCCAGGATTTCGGTGGGGGCCATGATGCAGCTCTGCGCGCCGTTGTCGGCCGCCATCAGCATGGAGATGAAAGCCACGATGGTTTTGCCCGAGCCCACGTCGCCCTGCAACAGCCGGTTCATCTGCTGGCCCGTGCAAAAATCTTTGTAGATATCGTGAATAACCCGCTTCTGCGCCCCGGTCAAATCAAACGTCAGGTGGTTTTTATAAAAATCCACCAACGTCGGTACCTGGTTGAAAATCTGCCCGGCCAGGCTCACCTTGCGCTGGTCGCGCTGCCGCAGCAGCTTCAGCTGCACGTAAAACAGCTCCTCAAACTTCAGCCGGAACCTAGCCGCTGCCAACAGCTCATTGCTCTGCGGAAAGTGAATCTGCTGCATCGCCTGGGCCTTGGGCATCAGCGCGTACTGCTCAATCAGGGCTGGCGAGAGCGACTCTACTACGTGGGGCAGGGCCAGCTTCAGCAACTCGGCCACCATGCGCATAATAGCCTTGCTATCGACGCGGTGGTAGTTCTTGAGCTTTTCCGACGTGTTGTACATCGGCTGCAAATAGCTTTGGCCGGGCTTGGCCTCCGTCACTTCTTCCAGCTCCGGGTGCGCCATCTGGGGCCGGCCATTGAACATGGTCGGCTTGCCGAAAACGATGTATTCCTGGTTGTTGCGGGTGTACTGCTGCACCCACTTCACGCCCTTGAACCACACCAGCTCCAGCTCGCCGGTGCCGTCGCCCACCTTGGCCACCAGGCGCTGCTTGGGGCCTTCGCCAATCAGCTCTTTGCCGCGCAGCATACCGCGCACCTGCACGTAGGGCAGGTCGTCGTTCAGGTCGGCCACGTTGTATACCTGCGTGCGGTCGAGGTACCGGAACGGGTACCGCTGAATCAAATCGCCGTAGGTAAACAAGCCCAGCTCTTTCCCCAGCAATTGGGCCCGTTGGGTGCTGCCTACCGAGCGCAAATGTTCGAGCCTGGTATTGAAGAAGTTACTCATCTTTTCATTTAACAATTAACATTTATCATTTAACAAATTGGCTAAGAGTTGCCTGTTAGCTTGTGCATCAGCGCGTTAAATGTTAATTGATACATGTTAAACGAAAGCTATTTGTAGCGTAGCGTGTTCAGCATCCGCACCATGTCGGCCTTCACGTACTCAATCACGGGAGCCAGCGAGTCGTTGGCCGTGGCCGTCCGGAAATAAAGCGCCCCGCGCAGAAAGTGGTGCGTGCTGTCGGTGGTGTAAAACTGAAACTGACTCGGCACCTCGCCCGACAGCTCAAATACCGAGGCGCGCATGCCGCTGGGCGTCTTCAAAATCCGCTCTTCAATGGCCGTAGCCTTGATTTCATGCTTGCCCGTGAGCTTGCGCGCATCCTCCATCATCTTATTGTAGAGGCGGCGGTCGCGCTGCACGTCCATGTAAGTAATCTGCACGTTGGCGTGCAGCTTGGGGTAGTACACGTTCAGCCAGTGCGGCTGCGCCATGTACGACGAATCCCGCTTTATCACGGCTTCCTTCGAGTATTCGAACTCATACGGGTGCCCGCCGCCCAACAGCTGGTAGCGGTGGGCCGGCAAATCGATGCGGTTGTAGCCCTTGGGCTTGGGCGTGAAGTCGGGAGCCGACGAGCAGCCCGCCAGCAATGCCAGCCCTACTACCAGGCCCGGAAGTTTATTCAATATCGACACCACGTATAGTTAGGCTGGAAACACGGCACCACCGCCTTGGTCGGTGCCTTACCCCTCAAAGGTAACTTGTGGCCCCGTGCCGCCCACAACGCAAAGAGCCCCGGACTGGTGCCGGGGCTCTGTACCAAAAAACATCCGATGGCCGCTAAAACGGCAGTTGGTCGAGCTCCGGCTCCTGCCGAAAGCTGTGCGCCGGCTCGGGCACCGCGGTGCCGCTGGCATCGGGGGCCGGAGCGCCCGGGCCCTGGGGCCGGGCACCCAGCATCGAAATCTCATCGGCGATGATTTCCGTGATGTAGCGGGTCTGCTGGTCCTTATCCTGGTACTGGCGGGTGCGCAGCTTGCCCTCGATGTACACTTGCTGACCCTTTTTGAGGTATTTGTCAGCCATATCAGCCAGGCCGCGCCACGCCGAAATGTTGTGCCACTCGGTGCGTTCTACCCGGTTGCCCTGCTTGTCCTTGTAATACTCGTTGGTAGCGAGGGTAAAATGAGCCACGCTCACCCCGCCTTCCAAATGGCGCACTTCGGGGTCTTTGCCCAGGTTGCCTACCAAAATCACCTTGTTCACTCCGGCCATATTATTGCGCGTTAGGAAATACAGAATTGAAAAGGCCACCCGGCCTTTTCTGCTTCAAAGATAAAGAATTAACTTGGGATACAAACAAGTATTTGCTAAAAATATCGGCCAAATTATCTAATCATATTAGGAAGGTCTGCGTTGCAGATTTTGGTTGCAATAGTTGTCAATCAGCTTGGGCTTGGGCAGCGCCTCAATTTCATCGGCCGAATAAGCTCGCAGGCCCAGGTCGCGCAGCGTGCTGGCGGGCAGCGGCTGCGTGAGCGCCAGTGAGTGAAAGCGTGCCTCCAGCTTCTGGTGGCTCAATACATGGCGATAGGTCGTGCTGGGCTCGGCGGCCTGGCTGGTGTCGAGGCTTGCGCCTAGGGCATCCAGGTGGCGCAGTAGCTCGGCGGGCGGCAATTCGGGTACGGTGGTTTCGGCCAGCGCAAAGTCGTAGAGCCCCTGCCAGATGTCTTTCTCCCGGCGCTCCCGCAAATAGGTTTGCTCGCCGTGGCGCAGCACGAAGTAGTGGAAGTAGCGGGTGCGCGAGGCCTTGGCCTTGCTCTTCACCGGCAACAGCGCCACCTGCCCGTGCTGAAACGCCCAGCACTGCTGCTGCAAGGGGCAAAACAGGCAGTCAGGCTTAGCCGGTGTGCATTGAAGGGCCCCAAACTCCATAATGGCCTGGTTGAAATCAGCCGGAGTGGCCGCCGGAATGTGCTGGTCGGCCAGCGCCTGAAACTCCTTGCGCGAGCTGGGCGCGGCAATGTCCGAGTGCAGCCCAAAAATGCGGGCCAGCACCCGGTACACGTTGCCATCGAGTACGGCCACTGCTTCATCGAAGGCGAAAGAGGCGATGGCCGCCGCCGTGTAGGGCCCTACTCCCCGCAGTTGCAGCAGGCCGGCGTATGTGGTTGGGAAATGGCCATTGTACTCATTTACCACTTGTTGGGCGGTGTGGTGCATGTTGCGGGCCCGGGAATAGTAGCCCAGACCCTGCCAGTAGCGCAGCACTTCCGCCTCCGGGGCGGCCGCCATCGCCTGCACGGTAGGATAAGCAGCCAGAAAGGTTTCGTAGTAGGGGAGGCCCTGCGCTACGCGGGTCTGTTGCAGAATAACTTCGGACAGCCAGATGGCGTACGGGTCGCGGGTATGCCGCCATGGCAAGTCGCGCCGATGCCGTGGATACCAGGCCAGGAGCGCGGCCGCCAGAAAGGAAGGCTGAGAGATGGATTCTGTCAAAATTTTGAAAGCGAATAATTTGGCTCCAGGCGCTGTTTCATTGCCCGGATTGGTAAAACGAAAAAATGGGGCTACCTTTGTGGCCCGAATTCAGGGGCGAACCGCCTACCGGGCAAGGGCTTACGCTGGAATTCGGGATTTTTTGCCTAGACAACGTAATTTTTTTAACCACCTAAGTACCATACCAACGTGACGAAAGCTGAGGTAATCGCCGAAATCTCCACGAAGACCGGCATCGAGAAAGCTGATGTATTGATGACTGTTGAAGCCTTCTTCAAAGTCGTGAAAGATTCTATGACCGAGGGCAACAACATTTATGTACGCGGCTTCGGCTCGTTCGTAAACAAGAAGCGTGCTCGTAAAGTCGCTCGCAACATCTCGAAAAATACGTCGCTCATCATCGAGGAGCACTACATTCCGAGCTTCAAGCCATCGAAAACCTTCGTGGCAAAAATCAAAAACAGCAAGAAGGTGAAAGCCGTTGCGGCCAAAGCCTAATTTTGTCAGCAATTAAGTATCTAGTGTTGAGTGAGAGCTTAGTAAATACTCAACTCGCTCAATACTAAATGCTTGCTACTTAATTTTTTAGCCCCGCCGCCGGTGTTTTTTCCGAGAGGAAAAGCCCGGCGGCAGGCGTTTTCAGCCCATGGCTACTACTCGCTCCACTACGCATCAATTGGTTATCCTCGCCGCCGCTCTTGCGCTGGTCGGGGGCTTATTCGTGTTGCCCAAGGGCATCATGAAGCCCAAGGAGAGCAAATCGGAGCTGAGCAAAGATGCTGCCGCCACCGCCAACCGCGACGGAGGCGGCATGGCCACCAACGGCTCTAAAACAGAAGCGTCTTCGGGCCCGGTGCCGGCCACGGCCACTGAGAACAATGGCCCTAATGCCGCTCCGCATACTTCGGCCACGTCGGTGCAGCGCCAGGAACTGACGCGGTTGCTGGCCGAGTATGAGGCTGCTCCCGATGCAGCTGCGAAAGCCACGGTGGCTACCACCCTGGCCCGCCGCTACAACAGCGTGGAGCGGTTCGACAGCGCCGGGTACTACCTGGAGCAGGTGGCATTGGCCCGGCCCAGCGCCCAAAACTGGCAGCAGGCCGCCGATGCCTACTTCCAGGCGTTTAGCTTTGCGGCTTCCGATGAGCGGGTGAAACTGCTCGGCGGCAAAGCCCGGGAGCTTTACGCGAAAGTGCTGAAGGACGAGCCCGGCAACCTCGATGCCAAAACCAACCTCGGTATGGCTTATATGGCCTCCGAAAACCCCGTGCAGGGCGTAACGCTGCTGCGCGAAGTGCTGGAAGCCGACCCCCGTAACGAGAAAGCCCTCTACAATATGGGTATCTTAGCGGTGCAAAGCAGCCAGTTTGATAAGGCCGTGAAGCGTTTCCAGGATTTGGTGAAAGTCAACCCGAAAAACGTGAACGGCCAATTCTACCTTGGTGTAACTTTGGCCCGCACCGGTGCCAAACAAGAAGCCAAAGCGGCTTTCCTGGCTGCCAAAAGCCTCAGTGCCGACCCGGCCCTGGCCGCTTCGGTAGATGAGGAAATTGCCAAATTAAAATAGTTGTTAGTTGCTCGTTGTCAGTTGTTAGTGCAAAATGCAACCCAATGAGCCTGACAACTGACAATCAGAAACTGACAACTAAAACATCACCAACTTAACCCCCAAGCATCATGCCCTGCGGTAAAAAAAGAAAGCGTCATAAAATTGCCACCCACAAGCGCAAGAAGCGCCTGCGCAAGAACCGTCACAAGAAGAAGTAAGCCTCACGGGGCGTAGCGGCGGCCGGCAGTTTTCCTAACGGGAAAGGAGCCAGCCGTCAATCTCTCACGTAGCCTCCCGGGTGTGGCTTACTGGGTGCTTTTCCCGTGGCTCGCGAGGGAAGCCAGAACCATCGGTTCTGGCTTCCCTTTGCCAGTTTCGGGGTAGTGCTTCAGTGGGTTGGCCCGCAGGTTACCTTAACTAAATCAACGCTTTGAGTAATGAATTAGTGATTAATTCTACTCAGGAAGGCGAGCGGATTGCGTTGTTGCAGGATAAGCGGCTCATTGAGTACCACTTCGACCGCAACGACACCAATTACTCAGTAGGCGACATCTTCCTGGGCACCGTGAAAAAGGTGATGCCCGGCCTGAACGCAGCTTTCGTAGACATCGGCTACGAAAAAGACGCGTTTCTGCACTACGGCGACCTTGGCGAACAATATCCCTCCCTCACGAAGTGGGCGCGGGGGATACAGAATGGTCGGTCGGGTACCGGCCTTAATGACTTTAAGTTTGAGCCGGTACTTGAAAAAGTAGGCAAAGCTGAAAGCGTGTTCAAAAAAGGCCAACAAATGGTGGTGCAAATCATCAAAGAGCCGATTTCGACCAAAGGACCTCGCGTAAGCACCGACATTTCGATGGCCGGGCGCTACCTCGTGCTAATGCCGTTTTCGAACACCATTAGCGTTAGTAAGAAAATTGTGAGCAAGGGCGAGCGTGACCGCCTCAAGCGGCTCATCGCCAGCATTAAGCCCGAAAACTTTGGGGTCATTATCCGCACCGTGGCGGAGGGCCGTGAGGTAGCCGAGCTGGATAAGGACATGCAGGACATGGTGGCGAAGTGGGAACAACTCTCCACCACGCTGCGCACGGCCAAGCCCAACGACAAAGTGCTGGGCGAACTCGGCCGCACGTCGTCGATGCTGCGCGACATGCTCAACGAGTCGTTCGACAGCATTATGGTCGACGCACCGACGATGTACGACGAGATGCGCGACTACCTCCAAAAAATCGCGCCCGATAAGCTGGGCCTGCTGAAGCTGCATAACTCAAAGATTAAAATCTTTGAGCAAACGGGCATTGAAAAGCAGCTCAAAACGCTGTTTGGCAAGACCGTGACGGTGCCCGGTGGCGGCTATCTTGTCATCGAGCACACCGAAGCCCTGCACGTTATCGACGTGAACTCGGGCAGCAAGAGCAACCAGGAAAATGACCAGGAAGCGACGGCGCTGATGATTAATATGCTGGCTGCCAAAGAGGTGGCTCGTCAGCTGCGGCTACGCGACATGGGCGGCATTATTGTGGTCGACTTCATTGACATGCGCGCTGCGGAAAGCCGCAAGAAGGTGGAAGATGCCGTGCGCGATGTGATGAAGCACGACAAAGCCAAGTACACCGTGTTGCCCATCACCAAGTTTGGCCTGCTGCAAATAACCCGGCAACGGGTGCGGCCGGCCGAGAACATCATCACCGGGGAGGTGTGTCCCACCTGCGGCGGTACGGGTAAGATTTCGGCCTCCATTCAGGTGACGGACGATATCGACAACAGCATCGACGACCTGCTGGTGAACCAAAACCAGTCGGGCATTACACTGTCGGTGCATCCGTTCCTGCACGCCTACTACACCAAAGGGCTGGTTTCGCGCCAGATGAAGTGGTACCTCAAGTACTACAAATGGGTGAAAGTGGTGAAAGACAGCAGCCTGGGCCTCACCGACTACCGCATCGAAGACGAGCGGGGCGAGGAAATTCAGCTGCGCTCGTCGGCCGCCGCCATGAGTCGTTTGCAGGACCGCGAAGTTGAAATCGTGGACTAGACCATAGATTCAATGGATTTCAACGGATGGAACAGATTTTTTGTGGTTCCAAACGTTCTCTGACTAAAGACAAAAGGTCCGGCTGCACTTGCAGCCGGACCTTTTGCTTTACTTGAACTTTAAAAACGTTTGGAACCACAAAAAATCTGTTTCCTGCGTTGAGATTCGTTGAATCTGTGATTAAAACTTGATGCCTAAATCCAGGGCCACGCCGCTGTTCTTGATAGTCACATCTTTGAAATCACGGGTCTTTTCGAAATAACGGTCGATGTCGACTAAGCCGCGGTGGTAGCTAATGCCGGCAAAGAGCTTGGTGCTTTTGGCCAATTGGTACTCAACCCCGGCCCCGGCGAGGGCGTCGGCATCGATAAAGTAAATATGGTCGCTGGCTTTCGTTTCGGTGTTAATGGCGGGGTCGGTGTAGAACTTGCTGTCGTTGATGCGCGTGCCGATGGGCACGTTCAGCGAGGCACCTACCTGGAAGTACACGCGCGTGGCCGGGGCTATTTCGTTGGTAAAGAGCTTCACGCTCACGGGCAGCTCCAGGTATTGCATGCTGATTTTTTGGGTTGCCGTGAAATTGAGCCCGCCGCCAATCCCGTTGCTATCCTTTTTGTCGGCGTAGGTGATGGTGCCGCCTTTGCCCGTGAGTAACAGGCCGGTGCTGAAAGCGTAGTTTTCGCCGAAAAAGTAGTCGACCACCAAGCCGCCACCGAAGCTAAACTTGCTGCCGTCACTCTTAAAGGCGTTGACGGTGGGCGACTCGGCTCGCAGGTTGGTAATAGAGGGCGAGATTTTCAGGCCGATTTCGACTTGCGCCGATGCGGTGCCAACCGATGCTACAAGGGCTGCAAAGGCAAGGAATATTTTTTTCATACAGGGCGAATGAACAGATTAATGATGACAGGCACCAACTGCCAGAGGGTTTTGGCTAATTTTACCCAAAAGTAACGCGTGTGAATACGAATAATTTTGCCTGGCGGCACTGGCTGCCCTTATTTGTTGGGCTTAGCCTAAGCTTAGGCGCTTGTAAAAGCGGCCCCGCCGACGGCTGCCGGCCCGATGCCGCCGCCGAAGCTCCGGCGGTAGCTATGCGGGTGAAACGTTTGGAACCGGCTCTCTTTAAAATAAAGACTCCGGCCCAGGCCCAGCAGTTTATGGATGCAAACCGGGCGTTTGCCCGGTATTATCTGCAGCGCCAACCCGCCAATGAGAAAGAACTAGCTGGCGGCCTGCCCCAGTTGGCTACTAATGCCGCATTTCAGCAGCTGGGCCGCGAAACGGCTGCGGCTTTCCCGGATAGCACCGCCTTCACCAAGGACTTGGGCGAGCTGTTTCGGCGGGTGCACTACTATTTCCCCGACTTTCGGGTACCGCCAACGGTGACCTACGTGAGTGGCTTCCTGAACAAAGATATTTATGTAAACGACAGCTTGTTGGTGCTGAGTCTGGACTGGTTTGTGGGCCCCAAAGCCAGCAAGCGGCCCGATTTGCCGCAGTACATGCTGCGACGCTATACGCCCACCGGCCTGCTGCCCATGCTGGCGCAAAACGTATCGAGCAAATACAACCGCCACGAGCTTACCGCTAATACGGTGCTGGATGCAATGGTGCACGCGGGCAAGTCCCTGTACTTTGCCAGCAAGGTGCTGCCCTGCGCCCCCGATTCGCTGCTGATGGGCTACACCGGTCGAGAGCTGGCGGGCCTTGAGGACAATGAGGCGCGCGTTTGGGGCCACTTTCTGGAGAAAAATCTGCTGTATGCTACCACGCCATTTTTGCTCCAGAAATACGTGGGCGAGCGCCCCAACGTGCCCGAAATCGACAAAACCTGCCCCGGCCGTGTGGGGCAGTGGGTGGGCCTGCAAATAGTGCGCAAGTACGTAGCCGAGCATCCCGAAGTGAGCCTGGCGCGCCTGATGGCCGAAAAGGATGCCCAGCGCATGCTGAACGAGTCGCACTACCGACCGAAAAGGCAATGAGTGAAGGAGCGAATGAGCGAATGAGTGAATGCCACACAATCATTCACTCATTCACTCATTCGCTCCTTCACTCATTGACACACTATGCACATCGCCGTTTTTAGCCAGTACCACACCAGCCCCGACTGCCCGGCCACCAGCCGGCACTATACGCTGCTGGCGCACCTGGCCAGGACCCACCGCGTGACCCTGCTGACCACGCCGGCCTGGCGCGGGCAGCAGCTCACGCGGGAGTTTGCGTGGGTACCGGCGGGGGTAGAAATCCGCGAAGTGCAGGTCGCTTATGATAACAAGATGGGGCCGGCCCGGCGCGCATTGGCCTTTGCGCACTACGCGGCCTGGGCCGTGCGCGAAGGCTTGCGAATAGATAGGCCCGACGTGGTGTGGGGCATTAGTACGCCGCTGACGGCGGCTTGGGCGGCGGCGCAGGTGGCCCGGTTCCGCCGGGTGCCCTGGGTGTTTGAAGTGCAGGACTTGTGGCCGTCGTTCCCGATTGCGATGGGGGCCGTGCCCACGGCGCTGGCCCGGCGGCAGCTGTATCAGCTGGAAAAACGGCTGTATGAAAGTGCGGCCCACATACTGCCGCTTTCGCCCGATATGACGCGCTACGTGACGGAATTGGGCATTGCGCCCGAGAAAGTGACCACCGTGCTCAACGGCACCGACCTGGAGCTGGCCGCTCGCGCCACGCCGGCCGTGGTTGAAAATCTGCGGCAGGAGCAAGGCCTGGCCGGCAAGCGGGTTATTCTCTACGCTGGCACATTTGGGCGGGCCAATGGCATTCCGGAACTGGTGGCGGCTGCCGAAACCATGGCGGCCGCCGATACTGACGCCGTGTGGGTATTTCTGGGGCACGGCTTCTTTGAGCCGCTGATTGCGGCGGCGGCGGCGCGGTGGCCGGCCCGTATTCGGCTGGTGGGCGGGCAGGCGCGGCACCAAGTGTTTGGCTGGTTTGCGCTGGCCGAGGTATCGGTGGTGTCGTTTCTGGGGTTGCCGGTGCTCGATGCCAATTCGCCGGCCAAACTATACGACTCGCTGGCGGTGGGCACTCCGGTGGTCGTCACGAACCAAGGCTGGACTAAGGCACTGGTAGGGGAGCACGGTTGCGGCTGGTATGTACCGGCCGGCGATGTGGCCGCTTTGGTAGCGCAGCTGCAAGCCCTACTGGCGCAGCCCGAGCTACTACTAGCGGCCGGAGCCAATGGTCGGCAGCTGGCGGTGCGGGAGTTCGACCGGCAGCTACTCGCCCAGCGCGTGCAGCGGATTCTGGAGGCTGCTGCCCGGTAAGTATAAAAGTTTGGTGAGCGTTACACTGTAACAAGCAACGTTTTGTGCCCGCTAGTGCCGGGTTTATGCTGCCGTGTGCGGCTGCCTTGGCCGGACATATCTGTAACGGCTGGTAAACCGCCTGTCAAGCGGCTGATAAGGCTAAACGGCTACTATTTTTTTAGCTGCCGGCACTACCACATTCTTCTCAAAATAAGCGCAGCTGGGGGCCAGTGGGCAGATGCCGCATTTGGGCGTGCGGGCCACGCAGGTGTAGCGGCCGTGCAGAATCAGCCAGTGGTGGGCCTTCGCAATCAGCTCCTGTGGGATGTGGCGAACCAAGCCTTTCTCCACGGCCAAGGGCGTGGTGGCGGCTTTGGGCACGAGGCCGATGCGGTGCGATACCCGGAAAACGTGGGTATCGACGGCCATGGCGGGTTGGTTGTAGATGACGGAAACCACCACGTTGGCGGTTTTGCGGCCCACGCCGGGCAGGCGCTGCAGCTCGTCAATCTGGCTCGGAACTTCGCCCCCGAATTCCTCCGTAATCATTCGGCCCAGGCCAGCCAGGTGCCTGGCCTTGTTATTGGGGTAGGAAACGCTGCGGATGAAGGGGAAAATAGCATCGGCCGTGGCCGCGCCCAGGTGGGCGGCCGTTGGGAATTCGGCCAGCAGGGCCGGCATCACCAGGTTCACGCGCTTATCGGTGCATTGGGCGCTGAGCACCACGGCCACAATCAGCTCATACGGGCTGCCGTAGGCCAGCTCGGTTTTAGGCTCCGGAAAGTTGGTGGTGAAGTAGTCGAGGAAGAAGCGAAACCGGGCGGCGCGGGACATGCGGGGTGGTGGTAAACAGGCAAAAATAAAACGGTCATGCTGCGCTTGTCAGAGCAGCATGACCGTACGGGTAAAGTTACAGGCTACGCCTTGCGATGCGGGCGGAGCGGCAGCAATAGAAATACAAACGGGCTCAGTACCTGGCTAAAAAAGTGCGCGAGTAGCGCAAAATGGCCTCGGAGGTTTCGGGCCGGGGTTCGCGACGTACTCCGTCGAGCGCCCGCTGGGCCAAAAGGAGGTCGGCGCAGCTGGCGGCCAGGTCGGGGTCGTGCTGCAGTAGCTCCTCTACCTCGCGCTGCCTTTCAGCCGGCAATTCGTTGTACACATACTGGAGCAGTGTCGAATGGGGTAAGGTTTGAATCATAATGAGGATAATTGGCGGTCATCTTTTTCCGCAGGTTAATCAGCGCATAGCGCATCCGGCCCAGGGCCGTGTTGATGCTCACGCCGGTGGCATCGGCAATTTCCTGAAAGCTCATATCACCATAGTGGCGCATCAGCAACACCTCCTTTTGGGCGGCGGGCAATTGCTGAATTAACGCCCGAAGGCGGGTATGGGTTTCTTCGCGGGACAGAATATCGTCCGGGCCGTCGTCGGCGATGGTAAGGGTATTGGTGAGGCGGTCGTTGTCGGTGAGGCTGATGTGGGGCACCCGCTTGCCGCGCCGGAACGAATCGATGGCCAGGTTGTGGGCAATGCGGCAAATCCAGGGGGCAAACTTGCCCTCTTCGTTGTAGCGGCCACTCTTCATGGTGTGAATGGCCTTGATGAAGGTATCCTGCAACAGGTCCTCGGCTAGGTCCTCATCGCGCACGATGAGGAGGATGGTCGTGAACGCACGACTGCGATGCCGCTCCAGGAGGATGGCGAAGGCGGATTCCTGGCCAGCCAGGTAGAGCGAGATGAGCGCGGAGTCGCTCGGTTGCAAGAGGTCCATAAAGGGCTACGGATAAAGGGAACGTAGAGCTTCAGGCCATAGTATGCAGTTACCGAGAAAAAAAATTGGGAGGCGACGAATGCGGGTGCGTTAAACTCCGCTACTATCGGACCAAATGTAAAGCGAGCGAATGAATATCTGCAACAGGAGAAAGTGAAAAAAGACAAAATCTTTTTGCTCCCAAGACGCAACCTTCCTCAAAACTTCATCCAAGCCACTTTTCTCAATTTCGAAGCAGAAAAAAAAGTGAGAAAAGTTTCAATTGCCGAAGAAAAAAACAAAGCCCTTGCTGTCTTATTGGGCCAACCACTGGTAGGCAATGGCTTCGTCGGTAAAAAGCGCGGTGAAGTAGCTGGAGTCGGGCCGGGCAGCGGCGCTGATGACCGCCACCGAGCTATCGGACTGGCCGTGAGCGGCCCGCAACGGCGAAATCAGAAAGGCGATGCGCACGGGATTAGCGTAGCGGCTGATGAGTTGGGGAAAAAAATCGGCGTTCATCCAGGTAGTGAGCGCGGGCGAGGCCAGCTCCTCGCGGCGGCGCAGGTCGAGGAGCCAGCGCCAGCAGCCCTGCGCATCGGCGGCGGCCAGGATGGCAAAATAGCCGGCCTGCAGCTCAGAAGCCGTGATTTCGCGCTGCCAGCGGGCCACGATGGCCGGCAAGTCGGGGCGGGGCGTTATTTCCAGGCCGTAGGAGTGCATTGCTTGGGGCTGCGCGGGTAGTGAAAAGGAGAGGTGCAAGGTAGGCCAAACCCACGGCTAAGCCAAACGGCCGGGAGCCGGCCGGGCTACCTTTGCCGCTGGCCGCCATGGAGGCGGTTTTCGTGCCTTATGTTGCCTTCTACTGATTCCTCGCCGGCCCACGACCCGTACGCGGCCCTGCGCATCCCCGATTTTCGCCGGCTGGTGTCGGCCCGGGTGCTGTTTATTGTTGCCAGCCAGATTCAGGGCGTGGTGGTGGGCTGGCAGATTTACGAGCTCACCAACAACCCGCTGGCCCTGGGCCTGATTGGACTGGCCGAGGCCATCCCGAGCATCACGGTGTCGCTCTACGCCGGGCATGTGGCCGATTCGGTGCCACGCAAGCGCATCATCGTGCCCATGATGGTGCTGCTGTTTCTGTGTTCGCTGAGCTTGTTTTTGTTGACCCGGCCGGGCGGCATGGCGCTGTTTGCTAATCAGCAGCTGGCCTCGTTTCCACTGTATGTGGTGATGCTGTACGTGGTGTTGTTCGTGAGCGGCATCGCGCGCGGGTTTCTGGGGCCGGCGGTATTTTCCTTCATGCCGCAGCTACTGCCCGACCGGGCGCTGCTCCCGAACGCGGTGACTTGGAATTCAACCAGCTGGCAGGCAGCGGCGGTGCTGGGGCCGGCCATCGGCGGCCTGCTGTTTGCCCAGATGGGCAAGGGCTTCGCCTACGGCGTGGATGCGGGTCTGATGCTGCTTTCGCTGCTGCTGTTTCTCAGCATTGCCAGCCGGGCGCTGCCGGAGCGCGAGGGCGAGCGGCTGAACCTGGGTGAGAGCATTCTGAGCGGGGTGCGCTTCATTTTTGCCAACCAGATTGTGCTGGCGGCGCTGTCGCTGGATTTGTTCGCGGTGCTTTTTGGCGGGGCGGTGGCGCTGCTGCCCATCTTCGCCAAAGACATTCTGCAAACCGGGCCCGACGGCCTGGGTTACCTGCGGGCCGCGCCCGCCGTGGGCTCGGTGCTGATGGCCGTGTGGCTCACCTATTTGCCGATGAAACGGAGAGCCGGGCGCAAGCTGCTGTGGGCCGTGGCAGGCTTCGGGCTGGCCACCATCGGGTTCGCGCTGTCGAAAAGCTTCGCGCTGTCGCTGTTCCTGCTGTTCCTGACGGGCGTGTTCGACTCGGTTTCGGTGATTGTGCGCTCCACGCTCATCCACACTTACACGCCGGAGTACATGAAGGGCCGGGTATCGGCGGTGAATAACATCTTCATCGGTTCCAGCAATGAGATTGGCGGGTTTGAGAGCGGCGCGGCGGCCAAGCTGATGGGCACGGTGCCCAGCGTTGTGTTCGGCGGGCTGATGACGCTGGTGGTGGTGGCCGTGACGGCTTTGAAAGCCGATAAGCTGCGCAAGCTGGAATCGGGCACGAAGTAGAAAAGGGCCCGCCGCGCGCGTCCGGCTATACTTAGAGCAATTTCCGAGTTAGTGCACATTTTTTAAAACAGTTAAAAGTTGAGAGTTAAAAGTTAAAACCCACTACGTCTGGTTTTTAACTTTTAACTCTCAACTTTTAACGCCGTACATGGACTTGGAAACCGCTGTAGGTGGATAAGAAGAGCCCGCCACCGCTGCCCGGTCATGCTTAGGGGAGTAAGAAGGGCCCGCCGCGCGCGTCCGGCCATGCTTAGGGAGGTAAGCATGGCCCGCCACCGGTGGTGGGTGCTGTCGCGCTACCGGGGCGGCACCCGCAGCAGGGCGGCGTATTGCTCCGGCGTATCCACGTCGAGCAGGCCGGCCGGAAACGCTACCTGCCCCACGGCCGTACCCAGCCGCGCAATGAGGCGGCCCGCGCCCTGCGCTCCTTCCAGCTTGAGCAGCTCGGGAAAGATGGAGGTGGCAAATACGGCCGGCACGCCCAGTGTATCGCCGTAGGCAGCAGCCACGATGGGAGCTTGGGTGGCCTGCTGCTGCGTGATGAGCTGCCGCAGCAGCTCCGGTGTCACCAGTGGCTGGTCGGTGAGCATGATGAGCACGGCGCGGGGCTCGGCCGCTGCCACGGCGGTCAGGCCGGTGCGGATTGACGAGGCCATGCCCGTTGCCCAGTCGGGGTTGTGCGCGGCCTGGATGGGCAAGCCGGTCACTTCAGTCAGTAGCTCATCGTGCAGCGCCCCGGTGACGAGGACGATGGGCGCGCAACCAGTAGCCGCGGCGGTTTCGGCAGCGTGGCGCAGGAGGGTGCGGCCGTGGTAGGACAATAGCTGTTTGGGCCGGCCCATGCGGGTGGATGCCCCGGCGGCCAGCAGCACCAACGCCACCGGCCCCAACGAATCGGGAGCGGTGGCGTTGAGTTCATACGTATCAGTGTGCATTTTGAGAGGAGTTAAAAGTTGAGAGTTAAAAGTTAAAACTCATTCTATCTGACTTTTAACTCTCAACTTTTAACTAAGTAACCCAAGTTGCGGACTATATGCCGGCTTGGTCGAGGGCGTGCACAAAGATGAAGAGGACGATTTTGAGGAAGAAACCTTGGGCCGTAACGGCATGAATTTGCTTGGGAAAGCGGGCCGTGA
>NZ_BAABDI010000028.1:0-68801 GCF_039539545.1 Hymenobacter antarcticus
TAGGTTGGTTACGCGTTACGCACCCGTGCGCCACTATTGTCATTGCTGACAACCGTTCGACTTGCATGTATTAGGCCTGCCGCTAGCGTTCATCCTGAGCCAAGATCAAACTCTCCATTGTAAAATACTCTACACCCATGCGAACATGGGCTGATGTCAAGTGCTGACCTTGCTCACATATTGACGTTATGGTCAAATTCGTTTCGCTTGGTTTGTTCCACTGTGTTTCTTCCGAAGAAGAAGCAGCAAGTGGAACACTTACTATTTTGTTTGTTTCCGTCATTCAAAGAACGTGTGATGCTTCCATTTGAAGTATCAGTGTGGGTTGGTGATTCAACCCGTGGTTGTCGTTGTCAACCTTTGTTTGTTTTGGGAGTGCAAAGGTAGAAACTATTTTTTGATTTGGCAACTTATTTTCGAAAATCTTTGTGTTTTTCGATTCGTTTTTCAAACCAGCTGCTTTCTATTAAAGCGGCTTTTTTATTTGTAAGTCAGTTGATTAAGACTGACTATTGAGTACCTCTGTACGTTTTGGGAGTGCAAAGGTAGTGTCTTTTCTCGACTTTCAAACTTTTCAGCGAAAAAAATTTTAGTCTTTTTCGTTTCGATTTTTCAAGTCTGGTTGCTTCCGATTGAAGCGGGCTGCAAAGGTACGGTGGCTTTTTTCGCCGGTGCAAGCTATTTGAGAAATAAATCTCGCGGCTTGATACTGGCTGCGGTGGGTAAGACAAATTGCTTTCCACTGCGGTTCCTAGCCTTTCAATTTGGTGCCTGAGTAGGTGCTTTTGGCTTTTCCGTTAGTCCGTTTGACGTTTCGGGACTGCAAAGGTAGGAGGACTTTTGGCGGCGGCAAGCGGCTTTTCACGAAACAGCTTGTCTAGGGTTGTAAGTGGTTGAGATTCGGGCGCAAATTTTTAAGGTTGCACCCGAATCTTGACTACATCAGTAATTCTTTGATTCCTCTTCTAAAACTGCTCGAAACTCATCAGGATTGACAACGAACCCTGTTTCCCCATTAACCGAAAACACATTTATCAAAAAATCATTTTGCTCGAAAGACTCTAGATGTGTTATCACTAGCTCATCAAGCGAGAGAGCATGTGGTACGTAACCTTGCCACTTTCCTCCCGCATTCAACTCGGTATACACTGCTGCTGGCCAAATCGAAATGAGTGTATTGCCTTCAACCGCAGCTAATGCCCAAGTTCCGTCTGCATGGGTAAGGGTATATGCCATCTCAAAATCAACAACCTTTTTTACTGTGTGTTGATATCGTTCAAATGGCTTTAACGCCGACACACTGGCTATTTCCTTTTGATTTGGCTTGTAATCCATTTCAAAACTAGCGGTGGAGGGTGCTGACGCGGTCGGGGCCGACGCTGACGATGCGAATGGGAACCTGGAGCTCGCGCTCGAGGAAATCGAGGTAGGCGACGAGGTTGGGGGGGAGTTGGGCGGCGTCGGTGATTTGGGTGAGGTCGGAATTCCAGCCGGGGAGGGTGATGTACTCGGGAGTGACGGTGGTGAGCTCGCCGGGGTCGGGCAGCTGCGGGGTGCTTTCGCCGGTGGCGGTGCGGTAGTGGGTGCAGGCCCGGATTTCGGTGAAGCCGTCGAGGACATCGGCTTTCATGAGGTGGAGCTCGGTGACGCCGTTGAGCATGATGGCGTAGCGGAGGGCGGGCAGGTCTATCCAGCCGGTGCGGCGGGGGCGGCCGGTGGTGGAGCCGAACTCGCGGCCGGCCTGGCGGATTTGCTCGCCGACTTCGTCGTGGAGCTCGGTGGGGAATGGGCCGCTGCCGACGCGGGTGCAGTAGGCTTTGGTGATGCCGTAGACCTTATCGATGTGGCGCGGGGCGATGCCGAGACCGGTGCACGCGCCGGCGGCGATGGTGCTGGACGAGGTGACGTAGGGATAGGAACCGAAGTCGATATCTAACAAGGAGCCCTGGGCGCCTTCGGCGAGGATGCGCTTGCCCTGGGTAAGAAGGTCGTTGAGAAGGTATTCGGTGTCGGTGAGCTGGAGGGTGCGCAGGAATTCGACGGCGGAGAAGAATTCGGCCTCGAGAGACTCGATTTCGAGCTCTTTGTGGTTGTGGGCGGCGATGGCGGCGTGCTGGGCGACGGCTTCGCGATAGCGCTGCTCGAAATCGGGCAGGAGGATATGACCGACGCGGAGGCCAACGCGGCCGATTTTATCGGAGTAGGTGGGGCCGATACCTTTGAGGGTACTGCCGATTTTGGTATTGCCACGGGCTTCTTCGCTGATGCGGTCGAGGGCGCGGTGCGAGGGGAGGATGAGCTGGGCCTTCTTGGAGATGTAGAGGTTTTTGGACCAGTCTACTCCCCTATCGGTGAGTTTCTGGAGCTCCTGCCGGAAAACGATGGGGTCGAGGACGACGCCGTTGCCGACGATGTTTAGGATGTGGGGGTGGAAAATACCGCTCGGCACCTGGTGCAGGACGTGCTTGATACCGTCGAAAGTGAGGGTGTGGCCGGCGTTGGGGCCACCCTGGAAACGGGCAACGGCCTCATAAGTGGGCGCTAATACGTCAACGATTTTCCCTTTCCCTTCGTCGCCCCATTGGAGGCCTACTAATACGTCTACTGGCATGGTGGTTTGGAGTCGCCCTCCGGGGCTCACCTCACCCCCCGGCCCTCTCTCCTTTGGAAGAGGGAGAGCCGAGGTGGCGTGGTAAGTTGGGTGACGAATGAATGGTTTCTAAAGTAAATATCAAAAAAATGGCCGCCTAAATGGCGGCCGGAGTTAGCTGTTGGCGGGCGGCGGCTTCGTCGGCCGCTACCGTGAAGATGTTGTTGAGCTTGGTGATGGCCAGCATTTTCTTGGGGTGGTCGGCGGGGTTGATGAGGACCATCTCACCGCCACGGCTGCGGAACTTGGTGAGGAGCGAAACGAGGACGCCGATGCCGGTGCTGTTGATGTAACGAATTTCGGAGAGGTCGACAGCGCATTGATTAAGCTCTTCGCCGAGATGCGCGTTGACGGATTCCAGAAGCAGGTCGGTATCGGGGCTGCCAATCAGGTCGCCGGAGAGGTGGACGAAGAGGATGCCGTTTTTAACGGTGCTGGTGGTGGTCATGCGGGAATGGAACGGGCGGCAGCCTGAGCACGGCAGTCGCCGCAGATGCCGTAAAGATTTAAAGAATGATGCAAGATATGGAAGTTCAGCAGTTCGCCGACCATCGTTTGGATGCCGTGAATGCGTGGGTCGCAGAATTCCACCACTTTATGGCATTCGGTGCAGATAACGTGGTCGTGCTGACGGTAGCCGTAGCTTTTCTCGTACTGGGCGAGGTTGCGGCCAAACTGGTGCTTACTGACGAGGCCCTGCTCGACCAGCAAATCCAGCGTGTTGTAGACGGTGGCGCGGCTTACCTGGAGGCCGCGCTCCTTCATGCCGGCATACAGCTCTTCAACATCGAAGTGACCGGAGCGGGCATATATCTCCTCCAGAATGGCATACCGCTCGCCGGTTTTGCGGAGGCCTTTGTTTTCGAGGTGGGCGGTGAAGAGCTTTTTTACTTCTTCGAGCTTGTCGGTATTCAAGGTGCCCTGCGATGCGGCACTGGCCGTATGCTTAGCCGCATAGCTGGTTTCTGATGAGCCGCCCATCCCCTGCCCGACTCCATCGGCCGAATTAGCCAATGACTGCGGAGAAACCGGCGGTGCTGCTTGAGGTAGTTTCACTGTATATAGAAGGAATAGTGGGGCGGAAGCAGAAAGTCAGGACCAGTAAGCCACAACGGCTACTTTAGGTTCTCACTGCGCGAAGTAAAGATGGTAATGATTGGCACAGCCAGGGTTGAAGGCAGCCTGGCAGCTTGGGCACGTATTGCGGCAGTTTAGATACGCCGTGATGCTGAGGGTGCTTTTGCAATTGCCACAGAGAATGGCCGGGGTTGCAAATTCGGCTTTAGGCCAGATGAGGGGCGCATGGTCGGCCGATTCCCGGTGGCACTCGATGCAGGCATAATAGGTATCACAGCACTTGAATTTGATGGCGATGATATCGCGCTCGGAATGGTAGTGGGCGCACTGGGTGCGCTCGTTCACGGCGGTGCCGTGGCAAACCATAGGTGCGGCAGTTTCCATGCTTACGAATCGAACCGCTCCACTTGCAGCACGCCATTTACCCGGCTCAGGCGCTGGAGGAGCTTATTCAGATGGTCGGTATCGTTCACGAAAACCATAATCTGCCCCTCAAAAATCCCGTCGTTGCTGTCGACGGTGATGGCCCGCATATTCACCTTGAGGCTGGTGCTGATAATACGGGTCACGTCGTTGACGAGGCCCACGCGGTCGGTGCCCTTGATGCGGATGCCGGCCAGGAAGGCCAGCTCCAGCTGCTCCGTCCACTTGGCGCGCACGATGCGGTTGCCGTAGTTCGACATTAAATCGACGGCGCGCGGGCAGCTGGTGCGGTGGATGATGATGCCGGTTTCGGTTTCGAAGCCGAACACGTCGTCGCCGGGAATCGGGTTGCAGCAGCGGGCAATGCTGTAGTTGAATTTGTCGGTGTGCTCGCCCACTACCAGCATATCGGGGCGTACCCCCCGAATTTTCTGCACCTCGTTATCAAACGTTTTCGGCTCCAGCACCGAAGGCATGGGCTTCTCGTTGAACAGCGACTCGCGAACGGTCCGTCCGTCAACCTGCCCTACCGCCAAACGGTAGTAGAATTCCTGGGCCGTGGGCACGTTGAAGTAAGCCAGCAGCCGGTTGAAATTGTCCTGCGTGAACGGCACCCCAATAAGCTCCAACCGCTTTTCGAGCAGGAAACGACCGTCTTCGGCCTTCGCCCGTTTATCGTCGCGCAAAAATTCCTTGATTTTGGAGCGCGCCTTCGTCGTAATGACAAAATTGAGCCATTCCGCCGTCGGTCGCTGCTTGTGCGAAGTCAGAATCTCGACCTGGTCGCCGTTGCGGAGCGGGTAGCTGAGGGGCTCCAATTTCTGGTTCACCTTGGCACCCAGGCAATGCATGCCGATTTGGGAGTGAATATCGAAGGCAAAGTCCAGCGCCGTGGCCTTATCTGGCAAAATCACCAGCTTGCCCTTGGGCGTGAAGGCGTAAATCTCTTTCACGAACAGGTTCTGGCGGAACTCGTCCATGAATTCGAGGGCGCTGGAGTTGTTCGACTCCATCATCTCGCGCACCTTGTTCACCCAGCCTTCGAGGGAGCTTTCGGGCTGAATGCTGCCGGTGTCCTTGTATTTCCAGTGCGCGGCGTAGCCTTTTTCGGCGATGTCGTCCATGCGGCGCGAGCGAATCTGCACCTCCACCCACTGGCCAGCGCGCGACATCACGGTGGTGTGCAGGCTTTCGTAGCCGTTGGCTTTGGGCGTGGAAACCCAGTCGCGCAGGCGGTCAGGGTTGGGCTGGTAAAAGTCCGTTACAATGGAATACACCTGCCAGCAGGCGGCTTTTTCCTGCTCCGGCGGCACGTCCAGAATCACGCGAACGGCAAACAGGTCATACACCTCATCGAAGGTGATGTTCTGCTTTTTCATCTTTTTCAAGACAGAGTAGATGCTCTTGGGCCGGCCCTTGATTTCGTACTCAAAGCCCTGGGCCTTCAGCTCGTCATCAATCGGCTGCACAAACTCCTTGATGAAGCGGTTGCGGGCGGCCTGGCTCTGGCGCACCTTGGCCCGCAGCTCGTTATACGTTTCGGTATCGGTGAATTTGAGGTATAAATCCTCCAGCTCACTCTTTATGGTATAGAGGCCGAGCCGGTGGGCCAGCGGCGCATATAAATAGAGCGTCTCCGACGCAATTTTGAGCTGCTTGTGCCGCGGCATGGAGTCCAGCGTCCGCATATTGTGCAGGCGGTCGGCTATTTTGATGAGAATAACGCGCACGTCCTCGCTCAGCGTGAGCAGCATTTTGCGGAAATTCTCCGCCTGCTCGCTGGTGCCGTACTCGAACACGCCCGAAATCTTGGTCAGGCCATCAATAATCCGGGCAACTTTAGCCCCGAACTCGCGCTCGATATCCGAGATTTCCGTGGGCGTATCCTCCACCACATCGTGCAGCAGCGCCGCCACAATGCTCGTTGTGCCCAGCCCGATTTCCTCCACCGCAATCTGGGCTACCGCCAGCGGATGCAGAATATACGGCTCCCCCGACTTGCGCCGCATCTCCTTGTGCGCCTCCAGGCTCTGATTAAATGCTTTCTTAATCAGCTTAGGGTCACCATCCTTCAGGTACGGCTTGGCAGTGCGCAGCAGGCGGCGGTAGTGGCGCAGGATTTCCTGGCGCTCGGCTTCGGGAGAGATTACGGGAGGCATAAGGAGTAAAGTAACAACGCACGGCGAGAAAAGGTGGCGCAAAAACGCCGCTTCGCCCGTGCAGTCATTCAACGGTACCGATGCCAGACACGCCGTACTACCTTCCTGCGAATTGACTTTGCGCGCAATCACTTTAGCGAGTACCTTTGCGGGCCCGAAGCAAAAGGCGGCGGGGCAAAGACCATGCGGATATGGCGAAATTGGTAGACGTGCCAGGTTTAGGTTCTGGTGCCGCAAGGCGTGTGGGTTCGAGTCCCTCTATCCGCACTTAGTATCTGATACAGGCCTTCAGTCGTATAGGCTGGGGGCCTTTTTTTCAACCATTCAACCTGGCCAGCGGAAGCCGGCTCCTCCTGTTTTGAACATTACCCTCGACAAAAACGACGAGCAGCTGACCGGGCTGCTGACCGTGCACCTGACCGAAGCCGACTATACGCCGACGGTTGATAAGCAAATCAAAGAGTACTCCAAGCGGGCCCAGGTGAAGGGTTTCCGCCCGGGCATGGTGCCAGTGGGCATGGTGCGCAAAATGTACGGCAAAGGCATTCTGGCCGAGGAAATCAACAAAATGCTGGGCAAAGCCGTGGACTCCTATATTAAGGAGAACAACGTGAAGCTGCTGGGCGAGCCCCTGCCCGTGCCGAGCGATGTGGACTTCGACACCGCCAAGGAATTCTCGTTTCAGTTTGAGCTGGGCCTGCTGCCCGATTTCGAGCTGCCCGCGGAAGGTGCCATGCAAGTGGAGCGCCATCAGGTGAGCCTCGACGACGACACCCTGGCCCAAACCAACGAGCAGATTGCCCGGCAGTATGGCGAGACGACTAACCCCGAGGTGTCGGAGGCGGGCGATTACCTCTTCGGTAAGTTCAAGAAGGCTGATGAGGAAGGCGAAGGCCGCACGGTGCTGCTGCCCATCAACAAAGTAACCGGCGACACGGCTCCCTTCATCGGCCAGAAAGCCGACGACGTGGTGACGTTCGACCTGCAGGCCGCTTTCAGCAATGACGCGGCTTCGATTTCGAACTTCACCGGCCTGAGCAAGGCGGAGGCGGCCGAAGCCAAAGGCGACTACACGCTGAGCGTGGAGAAAGTGAACCGCACGGCCGCACCCGAGATGAACCAGGAGCTGTTCGACAAGGTATTCGGCCCCGAGGCCGTGGCTTCGCAGGAAGAGTTTGATGCCAAAGTGCGCGAAACCATCCAGTCGAACTACGACCGCGAGAGTGACGGCGCGCTGAACAACAGCATTGTGGAGCAGCTGGTGAGCACCGTGGAAATCAAGATTCCGACGGAGTTCTTCAAGAAGTGGCTGGTGCGTGCCAACGACGGCAAGCTGACGCCCGAGAAGGTGGAAGAGCACTTCAGCGACTACGAGAAGGAGCTGAAGTGGAGCATGATTCGCAACAAGGTGGTGGAAGATGCCGGCCTGAAGGTGAGCAACGACGAAATCGTGAACCGCACCCTCGACAAAATCATGGGCCAGTTCAACATGCCGAACATGCCCGATGAAATGCGCGAGTCGATGCGCAGCTACGCCGACAGCTTCCTGAAGCAGGATAACGGCAAGAACTACGTGAGCGAGTACGAGGCCATTCTGGCAGAGAAAGTGCTGGAAAACCTGCGCGGCAAAGTTGTTGTTACGGACAAGCCCGTAACGGCCGAAGAATTCCGGACCCTGCACAGCTAATTGCTCGGCAGCCCAGTTTTTGGAAAAGCCCTTACGGAAACGTGGGGGCTTTTTTTGTTGGCGTTCCGACAACATTTGCGACCTTCGTTCGTCTTTCAACCCTCACCCGCGCAGGCTCCGGCGTGCGCCACATTTCCCTCAAATGCTGAATAAACAAGAGTTTCGCAAGTTTGCCGTTAAGCACCAGGGCCTCAACGGCCTGGGTGTGGACCAGTACATTCAACACGTGGAAGGCCAGACCCGCGGCGGCCTCATCATGCCCACCGGCATGACCCGCTCGGTGATTGAGGAGCGCCCCACGCGCTTCGCCGAAATCGACGTGTTTTCGCGTCTCATCATGGACCGTATTGTGTTTCTGGGCACGGCCGTGGATGATTACGTTGCCAATATCCTGACGGCGCAGATGCTGTTTCTGGAGTCGGCTGATGCCAAAAAGGACATTTTGCTCTACATCAACTCGCCTGGCGGGTCGGTGTATGCCGGCTTGGGCATTTATGACACCATGCAGTACGTGAACCCTGACGTGGCCACGATTTGCACCGGCCTCGCGGCCTCGATGGGTGCCGTGCTGCTGGCCGGTGGTGCCGCCAACAAACGCTCGGCCCTCCCCCACGCCCGCGTGATGATTCACCAGCCTTCGGGTGGCGCGCAGGGTCAGTCGTCGGATATTGAGATTACGGCCCGCGAAATCCTCAAGCTGAAGAAGGAGCTGTATGACATTCTGGCGCAGCACACGGGCAAAACTTATCAGGAAATCCACGACAATTCGGACCGCGATTACTGGATGCGGGCTGATGAGGCCAAAGAGTACGGCCTGATTGACGAGGTGCTCGAGAAGAAGAAAGCTTAAGCACGGATTTCGTGGATTTAAGCGGATTTCACGGATTTTGCAGTCGATTAATTTGCTGATTAAAAGGCCCTTGCTGTTTTGGCAGGGGCCTTTTCTTTTAATAGAAGGCTACCTGTTGGCATTTTTACTGTCTCATCAGGCGTTAGGCTTGTCGTATCTTTGAGCCCGCTTGTTGAAACGCAGGCTCCTCCCACCCTATTCTAGTCTTCCCTCGTGGCCGAAATATCCTGTTCCTTTTGCAATAAGAGCAAGCGCGAAGTCGCCGTCATGATTTCGGGCATAAATGCCCACATTTGCGAAAAATGCGTGGGCCAGGCCCAGCACATCCTCGACGAAGAAGCCAAAGCTCAGGATGCCGGCAACCAGCCGAAGTTCAACCTCATCAAGCCCCGCGCCATCAAAGAACATCTTGACCAATACGTAGTTGGCCAGGACGAAGCCAAGCGCGTGATGGCCGTGGCCGTGTATAACCACTACAAGCGCCTCATGCAGAAGCCCACCGAGGACGAGGTGCAGATTGAAAAGTCGAACATCATCATGGTGGGCGAAACCGGCACTGGCAAAACCTTCCTGGCCCGCATGCTGGCCAAAATCCTGCAAGTACCCTTCTGCATTGCCGACGCGACCGTACTGACGGAGGCCGGCTACGTGGGCGAAGACGTGGAAAGCATCCTCACCCGCCTGCTGCAAGCGGCTGATTATAACCTCGAAGCGGCCGAGCGCGGCATCGTGTACATCGACGAAATTGACAAGATTGCCCGCAAGAGCGACAACCCCAGCATCACGCGCGACGTGAGTGGCGAGGGCGTGCAGCAGGCGCTGCTGAAGCTGCTGGAAGGCACCAACATCAACGTGCCGCCCCAGGGCGGCCGCAAGCACCCCGAGCAGAAGATGATTTCGGTGAACACCGAGAATATCCTCTTCATCTGCGGCGGGGCCTTTTCGGGCCTCGACCGCATCATCAAGAGCCGCCTGAACACCAAGCCGATGGGTTTCGCCAAAACGAACCTGGAGGAGCAGGTGGATACCGAGAACTTCCTGCGCTACGTGTCGGCCCAGGACATCAAGAGCTTTGGCCTGATTCCCGAGCTGATTGGGCGTCTGCCGGTGCTTACGCACCTCAACCCACTGGACCGCAATACCCTGCGCCTGATTCTGACTGAGCCGAAGAACTCGCTCGTGCGCCAGTACAAGCGCCTGTTCGGCATGGAAAATATCGAGTTGAGCTTCACCGAAGATGCGCTCGAATACATCGTGGAGAAAGCCGACGAGTACCGATTGGGGGCGCGGGGCCTGCGCTCCATCTGCGAGAGCATCATGACTGATGCTATGTTTGAGATGCCTTCCGAGGCCGAGGCCGATGCCTTGCAGATTAACCTGAGCTACTGCCGTAGCAAGTTTGAGAAGTCGCCATTGCGCCACATGCGCGCTGCCTAACGCTGCGTTTAGAGAAGAAAATAAAGAATGCCCGCCGGAATTATCCGGCGGGCATTCTTTATGCTATCCAGCCCGACAATATTCAGGTAACTATCTATCCGGAAACTACTTATAAAAAAGGCCCGCCGATTGGCGGGCCTTTTTTATGGGAAATATCCATTGACCGGAGCGGCAATCCGCCCCGGTCCTGGGGCAATCTATTCCACCACCACGCGCTGGATGCTGGGGGCGCGGCGGTCGGTTTGTACCGTGAGCAGGTAGGTGCCAGCGGCCAGGCCAGCGGTGGAGAACTCAGTGTCATCACCGCTGAAAGTGCGGGTGCCCACTACCTGGCCCAGCACGTTGTGCAGCGTGAGGCGGGCGGCAGTGGCGGGCACGACCAACGTAACGTGCAGCGTGCCTTTGGCCGCGATGGGGTTTGGCCAGACGCTGAATTCGCTCTGGTTGGCATTCTTCGAGGCCGACGCAATTGTTACCGTGAACGTGCGGCCGTTGCTGGCACCACCAGCCGTGTTTACCACCACATTGCCGCTGGTAGCCCCAACGGGTACCGTGAAAGTGATGGTAGTAGCATTAACCACCGTAAAGCCGGGCACGCTGACACGGTTGAGCGTCAGGTCCGTGGTGCCGCCAAAGCCGCTGCCGGTGAGGGTAACGCTGGTGCCGACCGGCCCGAGGGCGGGCGCAATGCTGGTAATGACGGGTACGGGGGTGGTTACGGTGAACAGGACGCCATTGCTGGCAACACTACCGTTCCTCACTACCACGTTGCCGGTGGTCGCGCCATTGGGCACGGTGGCCACAATGTTGGCCGCATCAATGACATTGAACGTAGCAGCGGTACCGTTGAAGGTCACATTGGTAGTCCCGGTGAAGTTGGAACCCATGATGACAATGCCGGAGGCGATGGGGCCGGAGTTCGGCGAAAGGCTGGTAATAACGGGCACCGGTACCGGGATAGCGCAGGTGGTACTGAGCACGAAGTTGCCAACAGCCGTCAGGTAGCCACTAACAAATACGAGGTAGTTGGTACCGAGCACGGAGTTGAATGTCACCGTCGAGCAGGTCACGCTGGGCGTGAAGTCGTCGTTGCCGGCCACGCAGGTGTACACGCCGCAGCTACCCGAATACACGAAGAGCTTGGTATCGAAGCTGGTGGCGGTGTTGCAGGTAGACAACGTGATGTCGGCTCCCGTGCCCACGATGGAATAGAATACCCCGCCCGCATCCACGGTTTCGGTGCAGCTACCGATGGGGTCGCCGGCCGCCGTAGCGCCCAGGGTAGAACCAGTAACGTTCTGCCCGCAGGTGAGGGCAATGGCGCCGGAGCATAGGTCGTTGGGCAGCGGAGCTACGAAGCGAATCGTGGAAACGCCGATTCCATTGGGCGTGGTCACGGTGAGGAAGCCGGTGGTGATGCCCGCGGGCACCGTCACCGTAATCTGGGTAGCCGAGTTCACGGTGAATACCGGGGCTACCGTGCCATTGAACGTAACCTGCGTAGCGCCCGTGAAATAGTTGCCGGTAATCACGACCGTGGTGCCGGCCGGGCCGGTATTCGGCGTGAAGGAGCTGATAACCGGCACCAGGGGCACCGTGAAGCTGGTGGCCGAGACGCCCGTGCCCAGCGGCGAAACCACGGAGACAGGGCCCGTGGAAGCGCCGACAGGTACCGTTACCGTAATCTGGGTGGCCGAATTGATGGAGAATGTCCGGGCATTGACGCCGTTAAATAGTACCTGCGTAGCCGGAGTGAAATCGGTACCGGTAATGACTACCGTAGCGCCCACCGGGCCCGTGGTGGGCGTGAAGCTGGTAATAGTGGGCGGGCTGCCCACCAGAAATGGCGTGGCCGATACGGCCGTGCCGGCCGGAGTGGTAACAATGATATTACCCGAAGTAGTGCGGGCAGCCACCGTGGCGGTGATTGTGGTGGCCGAACCCACGTTGAACGCAACCACCGTACCATTGATGCTGACGGACGTAGCGCCCGTGAAGTTGGTACCCGTGATGGTAACCACCGTGCCCACCGGCCCGCTGGCGGGCGTGAAGCCGGTGATGGCCGGGCCGGGGCCGGGCGCAATGGTGAAGTTGGCGTTCGAAATGTCGAAGAAGTAGTTGTCGGCCGCTTCCACCATTACGCGGGCCTGGGCAGTGGTCACGTTGGGAGCCGTGACCGAGGCCGTGCCGCTATTGGCTACGTTGGCGGCCAGCAGCACGGGGTAGGTCAGGCCGCCGTCGAGGCTCAGGCGCAGGTTTACCAGGGCGCAGCTCACGGGAGCGGCGGTAGTGTTGGCCACGTCCCAGGTTATGGTTTGGGCAGTGCCGCCGGTCCAGCTCACGGCCGTATTGGGGGCCGTTACGAGGAAAGGACCGGAGGCGTCGCTCACGCTCATGTTTACGAGCGAGCTAAAGTCTACGCCGCCGATAACACCGGCCGGGCCGCTGTGGGTGTCGCGGGCCGTGCAGCGGAATTTCAGGGTGCGCGTCACGGTAGGCAGGCGCTCGCCGATGACGGTGGTGTTGTTCACCAGGTCGGTGAGGCGCGGGAAATAGCGGGTGCCGGACGTGGTGGGAATGAACGAGCGGAACAGCGGCGGGTTCAGGTTGGGTAACTGGGCCTCGGTGGGGCTGCCGGTAGGGCCCAGGTCCAGCTCTTCCCACATGTACGTCAGCGGGTCGCCTTCGGCATCGGTGGCCGTGGCCGTCAGCGTGAAAGGCGTACCGATGGGCAGGGTTTTGCCGCTGGCCGGAGCCGTAACCGTGGGGGCAGTGTTGCCGGTGGCGGTGTTGGTGCCGCAGGTAGTGGCATCGATGAAAGCGCGCATCTCCTGGTAGTTACCGGTGTGGAACGTCGGGTCGGAGTTGGGCTGCAGGTTGTTGGCCGAGCCGCAGATGCCGGCGTAGGCCATGATGGTTGAGCCCGAGCCGGGCTCCCAGGCGGTGTTGGGGTTGCGGTTGCCGCCCGCGCAGCTGCCCGCGTTGCCGTTGAAGGGGTGATTACCGGAAAACTGGTGGCCCATTTCGTGGGCTACGTAGTCGATATCAAAGGCATCGCCCACGGGATTGGGCGAGCCCGTGACGCCCTGCGCCTTCCGGCCGTTGCGGCACACCACGCCCAGGCCGGCCACGCCGCCGCCGCCCGTGCTCACCACGTGGCCGATGTCGTAGTTGGCCGAACCGATAATGCGGTCGACGTTGGACTGGTTCTGGGCCAGCAGGGCGCTACCGTTGGTGTTGGAGTAAGCGGGCGAAGGCTGCGGGCCGATGCCACTCAGGAAAACCAGCTGGTCGTTGTTGGGCACCAGCACCAGGCGCACGGCCAGCTCCTTCTCATACACCCCCACTACCCGGTTCACGGTGGCTACTTCGCCGGCCAGTACGCTGGCTACGGTGTTGCCTTTCGTGAGGGCATATTCGGGGGTGCAGGCCAGGGCCAGGCGGTAGGTGCGCAGCTGCGGGCCACTCGCAAGCGCCGTGTTTGCGCCACCCGTCGCCGTCTGCGCAGCCAGCCGCGAGGCGGTGGCTTTCAGGTCGGCCGCAGTGGGCTCAAAGCTGCAGACCAGGGCCGAGCCAGCGGCGGCCCGGTCCATATCGTTGCGATAGAAACCGAGGTAGTGCCGGGTATCGGTCCGGCTCACGGGGTCGATGTAGAAGCTCTTACCGGCAATAGTAAGCACTTGGGCGTGAAACCCCTGCGGGCTCAGGTCGAGCCGCACCGAGGCCGAGGCATCGTCGAGGCCAACCCCGGCGTAGGTCTTGATTTCGGGGAAGCGGGCGGCGAGTGCGGGGGCCATCACCGGGGCCTGGTGCAGCGCGAAGCGCCCCGTGCTACCATTGGGCAGCGGCAGCGCCAGCACCAGCGGCGCGGCACCGGCCTGGGTTTCGGTGGGGGCCGTGGCCAGGGCGGCCCGCAGGCCGGCTACGTCCAGCGTGAGGGGCTGTGAGTGGCGCAGGGCGGCAGCCAGCGGCGAGGCGGCGGCAGAACCACGCGCTTCGGCATCGGCCCGGAAAAATTGGGTGGTTTGGGCCTGCGCGCTCAACGCCGAACCAGCGCCCAGCAACAGCAGTGCGCCAACGCGGCGCAGCGCCGCTTTGGCCGCCGAAATTGTTGTCGGCCGTTGAGTGGCCGACCGCCATTTATATAGTTGCGTCATCTAAAACAGTAAATGAGGTGTAAACAGTAAATCTAAGCAAAATCTAACATCCAAAACGCCGCTAATGAAGAGGCAACACCCTCAGCAATAGTTATTATTTGATATATGCTATTCATCAAATATAACTACTGTTAACGGTCCAGGATTGCGGGAAGATGCCCCGGCCCTTCCCAAACCGTTTTGCGCGGCCTTGTGGCGTAGCCGCAAACCGTGAAGTCCGCCCATCATTCAACTACAAAGTTGAACAATGAGCGGACTTCACCTACTACCGAAATACGGGTGGCCTTAGCCGGCTTGCAGGTATTTCACCATTAGCTCGGCGGTTTTTTTGGCGGCCTGGTTCTGGCCTAGCTTTTCGCGCAGCTCGGCGTAGCCGGCCTGGAGCCGGGCCATGTAGTCGGCGTTGGTGAGGAGGGTGCGCAGCTCATCGAGCAGGTTGCGGGCATTGAAATCGCCCTGAATCAACTCCCGCACCACGGCGCGGCCCACCACCAGGTTCACCAGGGAAATGTAGGGCACCTTGATGAGCATTTTGCCGATGGCGTAGCTCAACGAGCTGGTGCGGTAACATACAATCTGGGGCACGTCAAAGAGGGCGGTTTCGAGGGTGGCCGTGCCGCTGGTAACCAGGGCCGCCCTGGCGTGGCTGAGCAGGTCGAAGGTTTGGTCGAAGAGAAATTTGATGCCGTTGCGCTCGAAGTGCCGGTAGTAATTGGGGTCGAGGTTGGTGACGCCGGCCACCACGAACTGATACTCCTGAAAACCCGGCAGAATGGCAATCATCTCGTGCAGCATTTCCTCGATTTCCTGCTTGCGCGAGCCCGGCAGCACGGCAATAATGGGCTTGTCGGGATTGAGCTGGTTGCGCTGGAAAAAGTCGGCGGTGGGCTCAAATTCGGCCACCGCGTCGGCGGTGGGGTTGCCGGTGTAGTCCACGGCGTACCCGAACTTCTGATAGAACTCGGTTTCGAAGGGCAGGATGGTGAACATCCTGTCGACGCGGGCTTTCACCTGCTCGACCCGGCCCTGGTTCCAGGCCCAGATTTTGGGCGAGATGTAGTAGAACACTTTAATACCCTGGTCTTTGGCAAACTTGGCCATGCGCAGGTTGAAGCCGGCGTAGTCCACCAGAATCAGCACGTCGGGCCGGTAAGCCATCAGGTCCTGCTGGCACTGCTTGAGGTAGCCACGAAACTTAAGCACGCTGGTGGCCGCCTCCAGAAAGCCCATAATGGCCAAATCCTGGTAGTGCCGCACCAGCTCGCCGCCTTCGGCCTGCATCAGGTCGCCACCCCAATAGCGAAACTGCGCGTTGGCATCCTGGCCCTTCAGCTCGTGCATGAGATTGGCGGCATGAAAATCGCCCGAACGCTCGCCGGCAATGAGGTAATACTTCATTCTAACATTTAACAGTTATCATTTAACATTTAACATCCTGCTGCTGCCAACGAATTGCTTTTGTACAGCACCAGCGCAGCAATCAACATCTGTTAAATGTTAATTGATAACTGTTAATTGACATCATGCTCCGTAGTATTCCACGAAGTTGCGCGGCGTTTCGTAGAGCTTGATGCAGTGCAGCCGGGCCTGGGTGATGCTGGGCAGCTCCCGCTCCAGAATCTCCCAGAAGGCGACGGCCAGGTTCTCGGTGCTGGCCATGAGGCCGGCCATGAAGGGCACGTCGAGGTTGAGGTTTTTGTGGTCGACCTGCTCGGTAATGTGGGTGCGCAACAGGTCGGAAAGGGCTTTTAGGTCGACGACGAAGCCGGTTTCGGGGTCGGGCTGGCCTTTCACGGTCACAATCAGGTCGTAGTTGTGGCCGTGCCAGTTGGTATTGGCGCAGGGGCCGAATACCTCGCGGTTGCGCTCCTCGCTCCACTTGGGGTTGTGCAGCTTGTGGGCGGCGTTGAAATGTTCCTGGCGGCTAACGTATATCATTCTGCTCGTTGTCAGCTGTTAGTTGCTAGTTGTCAGTTTAAAAGAGGCGCATGCCATCTGACAACTGACAACCAGTAACTGACAACTAGGTGGTTTTCCGCAGCAAATATACGAAGAAGGGTACCCCGAACAGGGCCGTGACCAAGCCCACGGGCAGCCCGGCGGGCGGGTAGAGCAGCCGGGCCAGCAGGTCGCAGGCCAGCAGAAAGGCTCCGCCCAGCACCGCGCACACCAGCAGATTGTAGCGGCCCGTGGTGCCCAGCAGGCCGCGCGTGAGGTGCGGCACCAGCAAGCCCACAAAGCCCACCGGCCCGCACAGCGCCACCACGCCGCCCGTGAGGCCGGCCGCCAGCAGCACCAGCAACCAGCGCCGCCGGGCAATGGGCAGGCCCAGGGCAGCGGCCCGCTCCTCCCCCAGCAGCAGCAGGTTGAGGTCTTTTTGCAGGAAAGCCAGTACCACCAGGCTGATGCCCAGCACTGCCGCCGGGTACGGCAGCACGTTCCAGCCAGCCCGCTCGAAGCTGCCGAAGGCCCAGAACACTACGCTCCGCAAGCTGCCTTCGGGCGAGGCCAGGAAGGTGAGCAGGCTGCCCAGCGCCGAGGCCAGCGCCCCCACCGCCACGCCCGCCAGCAGCAGCGGGGCCGGCAGAATCCGGCCGCGCCGGGTGCCCAGCGCCACCACCAGCAGCGTAGCGGCAAACGCGCCCACCAGCGCCGCTACCGGCGGCAGGTACACGCCCATAAACGTGAGCGAGGGCACCAATACATACACCGCGATAGCGCCCAGCGAAGCCCCCGAGGCCGTGCCCAGCAGGTAGGGGTCGGCCAGCGGGTTGGTGACCAGGGTTTGGAGCAGGTAGCCGCTCACGGCCAGGCTGGCCCCGGCCAGCAGCGCCAGCAGCAGGCGCGGCAGGCGCAGCTGCACCAGCACCAGCTGGGCCGGGTCGGTGGGGTCGTAGTGGCGGAATGTATTCAGAATAAACGAATACGACGTGGTGTAGCTGCCCACGCGCAAGCCCACGACTACGAGCAGCAGCACGAACAGCAGGCCGATGAGTAGCCACAGCCCGGGACGAGCCGGCACCAAGCCGCCGCTACCTGAACTCTGCATACAGTTGGTCACCAACCACCTCCAGGTCGGCGGCATCTGTATTGGCTAGTAAAATAACGACCTTGTTGAACCCTTTGTCCGTGAGCAGCACGGAATTGAAGCCATTGATGCTGCCCCGGCGTTCCAGCACGGGCTGCGGGAAGGTTTTATCGTTGCAATAGAAGGCGATGGTCGGGTAGCCGCGCGCGTATTCCACGAATCCTTTTTGCTGGGGTGTGGTGAGCAAAGCCGTCGTAGGGCGGGTGAGCAGCTTGTTTGTTTTCAAGGCCTGCACGAGCTTCAGCAAGTCGGCGGTAGTGGAGTAGATGGCCCCCGCGCCGGCATAGTTGGAGAGGTAGATGGGCGAATCATTTTGAAGCGGCTGGTTGGGTTTGCCGCCGCCGAAACTGTAGTTGTGGTAGCCGTAGGCGAGCCCGGGAATTATCCGGTCTTCGGAAATGACCCCGGTGTCATCCATCCCCAGCGGCTTCAAGATATTTTCTTGAACCAGTTCGGAATAGCTTTTCCGGGAAATAACCTCCAGCACCCGTGTCAGCAAAATATAGTCGACGTTATTGTAATTGAAAGCGGCCACCGGCGGCCCAACCTTTCTGGCTACAAACTTGCCGATGAACTCAGCGGGGGCATAAGCATTTGAATAAGCTGTTCCCGGCTCGTTCTTCAAACCTGAATAATGAGTCAGCAACTGAAGAATGGTAATGTCGTGGCAATTGGCGGGCAAGTCGTTCAGGTAGCTGCCCACGTTATCGGACAGGTGCAACTGCGATTTTTCGCAGCGCTGTAGCACTAGAATGGCCGTGAACAGCTTGGTAACTGAGGCAATGGGCAGCCGCGTGGTATCCGTCATTGGCACAGCAAATTGCCGGTTGGCATAGCCCTGATGCACCCGGGCCAGCACCCGCCCGGATTGCGCAATCAGTCCGGTACCACTGAATTTCCCGGCGGCCGCTGCGCCGTCCATAATGGCCGCAATCCGCATCTGCGCAAAGCTTGGCGTAGCCAGTAGAATAAGAGCCGCAAACAAGAACCGCATCATAGAAAACAAGAACTGACTGGCAAAGTAGTCACATTTGCCAGTTGCCCGGCGCAACACTGGGCACTAGCGCAGCAGCCTTTGCAGCTCGCGCACTGACTCGACCACGCGGGGACCGGGCCGCTCCAGGAGGTCGCCGGTGATGGGGAACACGCGGCGGGTACGGTAGGCATTGGTGCGACGCAGCTCCGGGTAATTTTTAAAAAGCGTGCTATCCAACTTCTCGAAGCTGCCGCCGAGCAGCACGTCGGGATTCAATTTGAGCACGTACTCCCGGGTCAGGGCCGGGTAGGGCTGCGGGAAGGTTTCGCTGACGGCATTGCGGCCGCCGGCAAAGCGGATTTCATCGGTAAAGAGCGTGTTCTGGCCGTAGCAATAAATGGGGTCCGGCCAGGTAATGGCCAGCACGGTTGGCGAGCTGGCGAGCTGCTGAGCTGGTGCGCTGACAACGGTTTTCAGTTCGCGCCGCAGCGAGTCGGTCAGGCGCCTGGCCTGCGCCGGGCGGCCCAGCAGGCGGCCCACGTCATCGATGCCCCGGAAAACGTCGGCCACGGTGCGGTAGCGCTGGAAATACACCGGAATGCCCAGCTCCTGGAGCCGCTGCGCATCATCGACGGAGGTCATGCCCTCAATGGTGAAAACCACGTCGGGATGCAGCAGCAGCAGCTTTTCCATATCGAGCGGGTAGTTGTTCACCACGGGTTTGCGCAGCACGGCGGCGGGGTAATTGTCCTGCGGCACGCGGGCGACGATGGTGGCGGTATCGGCCACGGCGTACAGGATTTCGGTCATGCTGGGGGCCAGGGCCAGCACGCGGCGCGGGTGGGCGGGCAGGGTGAGGGCGCGGCCCAGGTCGTCGTGCACCAGCACGGTGGCCGCCGGCCGGGACTCCGGCTGGCAGCTGGCCGCCGCGAGCAGCAGCGAAAGAAACAAGAACAGGCGCATGGGGCAAAGGTAGAACCGGCAAGCAGCGCCGCTTAAATAAGTACCGCGAATTTCCAATTCGCCCCCGCGCCACCGGGTGTAGTTCGGCGCGGCGGCGAATTGGAAATTCGCGATACTCGTTGGCTTTACCCAAATACGGCAGTGGGCAGCGCGCTCACCAGCAAACAACCAGCTTAGTATGGTGGCGGACTGGTTTTAATCAGGCGCTTGATGGTGCCGCGCACCCGGCTGACCTGACCGCCACAGGGCGGTGTAACCTCCAGCTCATAGCTCACCATCTGGTGAGAGGGGTCCAGAACCACATCGGTAAACAGTTGCCCGGCGGGCACAGTCTGCAACACCCCATCTACGAACCAGCGCGGGCTGGTTCCCAGGTTGGTGCCGCTGGCCCGTACCCGCACCACCACCTGACACGAATTTGCACTGAGTTCGGTTTCGGTAAAGCTAACGACCGGCGGGCACCGGTTTACATCGACGGTGATAACGCGGCCCACCGAAGGAATGCCCTGGCTGTTGAGCACGAACAGCAAATACTGGCCGGGCGGACAGTTGGCATTGACAGGAGCCGTGACAGTGAGGTTTGTCGCGCCGGCCGGGGCGAAGCTCAACTCCAAGAAGCGCTGGTTCATGTTGAAGGAGTGCGTAACGGAGGAGAGCCGTACCAGCGTGACGCGGGAAATGGCGGCAGAGCTGGGAGTGGCGACCTGGAACTGCTCCTGATACCCCACAATGGGTGGCGCAGTGGTGAGCTCCGGCCGCGCACCATTAAACAGGTACCAGGGGCTGTAGAGCTCGGCATTGGGTTGGTCGGAATAGCCGCCACCGCTGCCGCCGCCGGCCGAGAGCACCCGCCCGTCGGGCAGTAGCAGGGCCGTGGAACGGTATAGCCGGGGCTTTTGCATAGCGGCCGCTGCCACCCAGCGGCCGTCGGGGTAGCCGGTGGAGGGGGGCAGCCAACGCTCGGCGGGTAGCACGGCGAAGTTATCAGTGGGGGAGATAGCACTGGTGGTGCCGCCAGTCACCAGCACCGAGCCGTCGGGTAGCAGGGTGCTGTTGACATGGTAGCGGGGGTACTGCATGGGCGGGCCGGGGCGGAACGTGGCCCCGGTGGTGGTGAGTTCGATGAGCTCGGTGGTGTTGGTCACGCCCACCTGCCGGCTGCCATCGGGGTTGAGGGAGCCGTAGCCGCCGCTGCCACCGATGAGCAACAGGCGGTCGGGCTGGTACATCACGGCCGTGCCGGCATCGCGGCGGCCGTTTTGCATGCCGGGGCCGGGGGTGCCCCCCAGGCTGGTACCCAGCGCGGTGGTGCCGGTCATGGTCCAGGACCCGCTACCGGTGGGGTCCAGGTAGCCGGTGTCCACGTTGGGGCCGGCGCAGAATACTTTACCGTTGGAGGCGGCGAACATCATCGGGTAGAGCGGCAGCTCCCGGGCGGCCCCGGTGAGGCGGAACCAGGTGCCGTTTTGCCAAAGGTCGGGGACGTTGTTCTGCCGGCTGTTGTCGCACTCGTCCGCCAGCCCGGCAGTGACCAGCACCCTGCCATCGAGCAGCGAGGTATTGGTTGGATACCACCGGCCATCGGCCATTGAAGGAGCTCTTGTCCACGAATTAGTCGACGGGCTGAACAAGTTACCGTCTGGCATTCCCATAACTTTTCTTACGAAAGGTCTTCTCGTAGAATCGCAAATTGGAGTATCATGGCCACCTGTTACCAACAAGCGGCCATCCGGTAGAAAAGAGTGACCGCTGCAGAAAACATTGCAGTTGGCCATTGACAGGACTGTAAACTGACTGTTTGCCGGATTCCACGATTCTACGTAGTAGCCCCAGCTGAGCACCTGCCCCGTGGGCAGTAGGTGGGAATGGATGGCGATTGAGGTGCCAGGAGTATTGCCCGCAACGCCCCAAGGGAAAGGAGCCGACCACGCTCCAAGCTGCCCCGGCCCAGGGAAGGACGGGTTAGGACCGACAATTTGTGCGCCCCCCGCATCAGCAGATGAGGGCATGGGAACTGATGGCTTCGCAGTGGGTTTTAGGGCCGCAGGCTGCGCCAGAAGAACGCCGAGGGATGCGACCCCGAGCATTAGAATGGCTAAAAGTTTTTTCATAAAACTGAGTAGGTGAGAGAAAAAAGCAATTGAAATATCTCAGGGAAAGCAGACAAATACTTTCGCGGCGGGACCTGGCACTACTCGACCAGCAGGCGGGCGGTGCGCGGGCCGGCGCGCACCAGGTAGAGGCCCGCCGCCCGGCCCGCCGGCAGCGGCAGGGCCAGCGGGCCGCCGCCGGCCGGCATCAGGCCCTGCCCCACCGCGCGGCCCAGCGCGTCGAGCACTCGCACCGGCGTGCCGGGGGCCGGCCCGCTCGCCCAGGCCACGGCCGCGCCGCGCGCCGGACTGGGCCACACGGCCAGCCCCGCCCCCGCCCCCGCCCCGGCCGGGGCCCGCCCGGCCAGCGGGCCCGTGGCGTTGGCCAGCCGGCCCACGAACCCAAAATTGTCGGCCGGGCTGCCCGCCAGCGTCACCGAACCGAAGTCGGCCAAGACCCCGGTGTAGGCCCCCATAACGTAGAGTTGACTGTTTGCTACTACTGGCGAAACCGCGTCTTTCGTGCCCCGTCCGCCGGCCACGGCTACCCAGCGCCAAACCCCGGTGGCTGCGCCCAAGCGCGCCACATACGCCTCGTAGCTATTGGCCGCCGTCAACGTACGCGCCCCGAACGTGGTGGGGCCCGCAAAGCCTCCGACCACGTACGCCTCGCCGTTGCCGTCGAGGGCCACGCCCGCGCAGTACTCATCGCCCGGCCCGCTCACGGGCACGGCCCAGCGCCACGCCCCCGTACCCGCGTTCAAGCCCACCACTAGCCCGTTACCCATCTGAAAGCCGAACCGGTCGTTGCCGCTGCGGTTGATAAGCGTAGTGCTGCCAAAAACCGGGGCCGCGCTGTTGAAGTATCCACTGGCCACCATACTGCCCGCCGCATCAACGGCCACGCTTTGCAACAAATCGGTGCCGTTAGGTCCGTAGCTGCCGCCGCTGTTAACCCATTGCCAAGCACCACTGACACCGTCGAGCTTAGCTGTGAAAACACCCTTGCGCTGCCCCAACACGGGGGGAGGGGCCAATACAATCGCACCAAACTGCATCGGCGCAGTGCTGGAATAGTTGCCGCAAACTAATACTCCCCCGGCCCCATCCAGGGCCAGCGCCTGCGCATTGACGGTACCCGACGGAGCCCCGCCCAGCGAGACCCACTGCCAGATGCCGCTCGCCGCGTCGAGCCGCGCCAGAAAAGCGTCTTCGTTACCAGCTATCGTATTGATGCTCAACGACCCAAAATCGGCGATGCGCCCGCGCTCGCCCAGCGTACCCGTCACGAACACGTGCCCCGCCCCGTCGGCCGCTACTCCATAGGCCCGGTTGCGGTTGGCCCCGCCGTGGGCCACCCACTGCCACACCCCGGTGGCCGCGTCGAGCCGGGCCACGGCGATGCGCGCCTCCCCATTGGGGCTGTTCACGCGGTGCGGGCCGAAGGCGGCCCCGTCCTGGGCCACGCCCGCCACGAACACGTGCCCCTGCCCGTCCAGGCTCAGGTCCTGGCAGCGGTCGGCCGCCGCCGGGGCCCCGCCCCGCACGGCCCAGAGTGGCGCGCCCAGCGGGTCGAGCTTAGCCACGAACCAGTCGGTATCGCGCCCGCCGCCCGGCGGGCGGGGGCCGCTGGTCAGGATGGTGCTGCCGAAGACGACGGTGCCGCTGAAGTAGCCCGCCACGTAGGCATTGCCCGCCGCGTCGACGGCCAGGCGCACGGGCACGTAAAAGCTGCCGCTGGCCGGCTGCCCGCAGGTCGCGGCCCGGTCGAAGACCGGGCCCGGGCCCTGGGCCCGAACCAGGACCGGCAGCAGCAGCCAGCATAACCACGAGAGAAGAGCCCCGAAGCGGGGGCCGGAGGGTAGGGGTGCGTTCATGGTGGGAAGGAGTTAAGGATTAGGGCCGTAGGCTACTTGAGAAAATTTATATACCGCTTATTTTCAGATGGAAGAATTACACCGTTGCTTCCCGCAGAAGAACAAGCAGCAATGGACGCAGGCGCTACTCGACGAGCAAGCGGGCGGTGCGCTCGCCAGCGCGCACCAGGTAGAGGCCCGCCGCCCGGCCCGGCGGCAGCGGCAGGGCCAGCGGGCCGGCCGCCGGCATCAGGCCCTGCCCCACGCTCCGGCCCAGCGCGTCGAGCACTTGCACCGCCGTGCCGGGCACCGGCCCGCTCACCCAAGCCCCGCTTCCGGCCGGGCGGGGCCACACGGCCAGCGCCGGCCCCGCCCCCCCGGCCGGCCGGGCGGCCAGCGGGCCAGTGGCGTTGGCCAGCCGGCCCACAAAGCCGAAGCTGTCGGTGGAGCTACCGGCCAGCGTCAGCGGGCCGAAGTCGGCCACGGCCCCGGTGTAGCGGCCCAGCACGTGGAGCTGACCACCTGCTACAACTGGGGAAACCCCTGCCTTCGCCCCCCGCCCCCCGGCCACGGCCACCCAGCGCCAGGCTCCGGTGGCTGCGCTCAGCCGCGCCACGTACGCCTCGTAGCCGCTAGCCGCCGTAAGCGTGCGGACCCCGAACGTGGTGGGACCCACAAAACCCCCGACTACGTACGCCTCCCCGTTGCCGTCGAGCGCCACGCCCGCGCAGCTCTCGTTGTTCGGCCCGCTGACGGACACGGCCCAGCGCCAGGCCCCGGTGCCTGCGTCCAGGCCGACGACCAGGCCGTTGCCCATCTGAAGGCCGAATTGGTCGATGCCACTACGGTTAGTGAGCATGGTGCTGCCGAAGACCGGGGCCGCACTTCGAAAATATCCACTGGCTGCCACCTTGCCCGCCGCGTCGACGGCCACGCTTCGCAGCAAATCGGTACCGCTTGGCCCGGAGCCGCCGCCGCTACGAGCCCAGGCCCAGGCCCCCGTGCCCGCCGCAAGCCGGGCCACAAACACCCCTCCCCCCGCGGGCAGCCCCACCGGCCCGGCCGCACCGGCCGGCGTGAACTGCACGGGTGCGGAGGTGCTGGCGTAGTTGCCGCACACGAACACCCCGCCGGCCCCGTCCAGGGCCAGCGCCTGCGCGTTGACGGTGCCCGATGGGGACCCGCCCAGCGAGACCCACTGCCAGGTGCCGCTCGCCACGTCGAGCCGCGCCACAAAAGCGTCTTCGCTGCCGCTTATCGTGTTGATGCTCAGTGGCCCGAAATCGGCAATGCGCCCCCGCTGGCCCAGCGTGCCCGTCACGAACACGTGCCCCGCCCCGTCGGCCGCCACCCCGTAGGCCCGGTTGCGGTTGGCCCCGCCGTGGGCCACCCACTGCCAGGCCCCGGTGGCCGCGTCGAGCCGGGCCACGGCGATGCGCGCCTCCCCGTTGGGGCTGTTCACGCTGCGCGACCCGAAGGCGGCCCCGTCCTGGGCCCGGCCGGCCACGAACACGTGCCCGAGCCCGTCCAGGCACAGGTCCTGCGCCTCATCGGGGGCCGCCGGGGCCCCGCCCCGCACGGCCCAGACCGGCGTGCCCAGCGGGTCGAGCTTGGCCACGAACCAGTCGTAGTCGCGCCCGCCCTGCGGCGGCGGGATGGAGCCGGTGGTTTGCAGGATGGTGGAGCCAAAGACGACGGTACCGCTGAAGTAGCCCGCCACGTAGGCGTTGCCCGCCGCATCGACGGCCAAGCGCACGGGCACGTAAAAGCTGCCGCTGGCCGGCTGCCCGCAGGTTGCGGCCCGGTCAAAGGCCGGCCCCGGGCCCTGGGCCCAGACCGGGGCGGGCAGCAGCCAGAATAACAGCAGGAGCAGGCCCCCGAAGCGGGAGCCGGAGAGGATGGTTACTTTCATCGTGGGAAGGAGTTAAGGATTAGGCCCGTAAGCTACTTAGAAAATTCATATACAGCTAATTTTCAGCTATAAAGATAATTTTCAGCTATAAAGATTCACCCAGTAATTCCCAGCGGCGCGGGGGCGAATTGGAAATTCGCGGTACTCGTTCAGCCCGCCGGTTTACCTTTGCCCCCGACCCCAAAACCCGCTTCCATGATAGTAGTTACCGGCGCGGCCGGCTTCATTGCCAGCTGCCTTGTTTCCCGCCTCAACGCCGCCAATTTCAACGACATTGTTGTGGTGGATAATTTTTCCATCGCCAAAAAGCTGCCCAACATTGAGGGCAAGAAGCTGCGCGAATACGTGGACCGGGAGTCGTTTTTTGAGTGGCTCGATGCCAACCACGAGCAGGTGGAATTCATTTTTCACCTCGGGGCCCGCACCGATACCACGGAGATGGACCCGGCCGTGTTCGACCTGCTCAACCTGAACTATTCGAAGCAGATGTGGCTGGCCTGCTGCCAGTATCAGCTGCCGCTGGTGTACGCGTCGTCGGCGGCCACCTACGGCGACGGCATCCTGGGCTACACCGATACCGACGAGGCGCTGTTTCCGCTCTACCGCCCGCTGAACCCCTACGGCGAGTCGAAAAACGACTTCGACAACTGGGCCCTGCAGCAGGCGGAAAAGCCGTATTTCTGGGCCGGCCTGAAGTTTTTCAACGTGTATGGGCCCAACGAGTACCACAAAGGCCGGATGGCCTCGGTGATTCTGCACGCCTTCACCCAGATTCAGCAAACGGGCTCGATGACGCTCTTCAAGTCGCACAACCCCGACTACCCCGACGGCGGCCAGATGCGCGACTTCGTGTATGTGAAGGACGTGGCGGAAGTGTGCTTCTTCCTGCTGAATCACCGCAAAGATTCGGGCATCTACAACCTGGGCAGCGGGCAGGCGCGCACCTTCCTCGATTTAGCCATGAACACGTTTCAGGCCCTCGGCCGGACGCCCGATATTCAGTTCAGGGACACGCCGGAGGATATTCGGGACAAATACCAGTATTTCACCGAGGCCGATATGAGCAAGCTCAAAAGCATTGGCTACGAGTTGCCGTTCACCCGCCTCGAAGAGGGCATTGCCGACTACGTGCAAAACTACCTGGTGCCGAACCGGTATATGTAGGCGCAATTATTTAGCTTGCACGGCCCGGACTGCTGCTTTGGCCGCGTCCGGGCCGTTTGCCATTGTTCCTTTCCGCTATTCTCACCCAATTTTATCCTGTGACTCACGCTACCCGACCCGTTATTACCGTTATCGGCGGCGGCTTTGCGGGTACGGCGCTGGTGTTGCAGCTGCGGCGGCAGCCGGCATTGGCCCAGGCCGAGATTCACCTGATTGAGCCGCGCCAGGTGCCCGGCCCCGGCCTGGCCTACACCGCCCGCCGCCCCGAGTACCTGCTCAACGTGCGCCACGGGGCCCTGAGCCTATACCCCGCAACGCCCGACCATTTTACCGCCTGGCTGGCCACCCAGCCCGAAAGCGCGGCCGGCGTGCCCGATTTCGCGCCGCGCTCGGCCTACGGCCGCTACCTGCACGAGGCCCTGACCGCCGTATTGGCTCCGGCCCCCGGCGGCGTGCGGCTGCACGCCACTACCGCCGTGGCCGCCCCCCTGCTGCCCGATGGCCGCCGCGCCGTGCGCCTGGCCGATGGCACCGAAATAGAGAGCGACTACGTGGTGCTGGCGCTGGGCAATTTTCCGCCCCCGCCGCCCACCGGACCCGACCAACGCTACCTCACCCACCCCGGCTACCACGCCGACCCCTGGGCCGTGGGCAACCTGCGCCGCATCGGCCCCGACGAAGCCGTGCTGCTCATCGGCTCGGGCCTGACGGCGGTGGACGTGCTGCTGGCCCTGCGCCAGGACGGCCACCGGGCCCCCATCTGCGTGGTGGCGCGGCACGGCCGCTGGCCCACCGCGCACGGCCCCGTGGTGCCCCCCTACCCCAGCTTTTATACCGAGCTGGCCGCTGAAACCACGGTTACGGGCGTGCTGGCGGTTTTCAAACAGCAGCTAAAAAAAGCCACTGGCCAGGGCATCGACTGGCGGCCGGTGCTTGATTCGCTGCGGCCGGACCTGGGCCGAATCTGGGCGGCGTGGCCACTGGCCGAGCAGCGCCGGTTTTTGCAGCACCTGGCGGGCCCGTGGGCGGTGGCCCGGCACCGCAGCCCCCCGCAAAACGCCGAGGCAGTGGCCGCCCTCACCGCCGAAGGACTGGTGCAGCTGCACGTAGGCACGGTGCGCGAAATTCTGCCCGATGGCAACGAATTGCGGGTGCGGGTGCGGCCGCATGGCCTGGCTGGCAGCTGGCACACGGCCCATCATGTGGTGTGCTGCGCCGGCCCGCTGCTGGACTACGGCCGCATAGATGCGCCACTGGTGGTGAGCCTGCGCGGGGCCGGCCACCTCACCCCCGACCCGCTCCGCCTGGGCCTGCTCACGGACGATTGCGGGGCGTTGCTGGCCGCCGATGGCACAGCCTCGGCCACGCTCTTCACGCTTGGGCCCAGCCGCCGCCCGGCTTATTTTGAGTCGACGGCGGTGCCGGAATTGCGGCAGCAGGCGGCGGCGTTGGCTGCTGAGCTGGCGGGTCGGGTGTGATTCCTTCGCGGAGCAGTTCGTTGAGAGCGGTTGCGCAGTATTTTAATGTCGAATAAGGATAAACGTCATGCCGAGCGTAGCCGAGGCATCTCGCGGGAATCGAGGGTGCCATTCAACGAAGCGAGCGAGATGCCTCGGCTACGCTCGGCATGACGTGCTGCGTAAGGTCAGCTGCTTATGCGGCCAGCTGCGTCGGAGCATCGGGGTAGAGACGGCGGATAGGCGCTTCGTCGTCGAAGAAGGAAGAAACTGGGGCGGCGGCCGTTGCGGCGGCCAGGTCCTGGTCGTGCCGGCGCAGGGCACGCATGAGGAGATACTTATATTTTTCGGCATCGGCCAGGGCCTGCTCGATGGCTTGCACGGCGGTGGCGTAGGCTACTACGGGCTGCATTTCGCGGCGGCGGCGGCGGGCTTCAAAAACGTGACCGGACAGGTATTCAACAGCAGATTTCATGGCGGGAAAACGTAGGTGTTTGCGAGAATTTCAGCGCACCTTATTAACCTAAAAAAGCCTGTTTTCATTCCCAAAAAAGCACTTGATTGCGCCATTATTACACATAAAAGCGCCTCTGTAAATCAATGATTTACAGAGGCGCTTTTAGTAATTTGATTAGCTGATTTATCAGGCAATTTTCAGCACCACTTTGCCAAACTGCGCGCCGGCATCGAGGCGGCGCAGGGCGGCTTCACCTTCGGCCAGCGGAAAGACCTCATCTACAACGGGTACAATCTGCTTCTCCGTCACGAGGGCCAGCATGGCTTCGAAATCCTGCTCGGTGCCCATGGTGGAACCCAGAATGCTGAGCTGTTTCCAGAACACCTTGGCGGGCGGCACATCAGGAATATTGCCCAGCGTACCGCCAAAAAACACGATGCGCCCGCCGGGTGCCGCCGCATCGAGCAGCGCCCCAAACGCCGCGCCGGCCGCGCTGTCGATAATGACATCGAACGCCCCGCCGGCCTGCTGGATGAGGGTTTTGACCCAGTTCTCCGTGTTGTAATTGATACCGCCCCGGGCTCCCAGCGCCTGGGCGCGGGCCAGCTTTTCGTCGGAGCTGGACGTGACCCAGACCTCGGCCCCACGGGCGGCGCAGAGCTGTGCGGCCATCAGGGCCACGCCACCGCCCACGCCGGTTACCAGCACGCGCTCGCCGGGCTGCACCTGGGCGCGGGTGAAGGCCGCCCGGTAGGCCGTGAGGCCCGCCAGCGGCAGGGCCGCGCCCTGCTCAAAGCTAAGGTGGGCGGGCAGCGGCCGGACGTAGCGGGCCGGCAGGGCAATGTACTCGGCAAACGTGCCGGGGTCGGGCATGCCGAGCACCACGAAATCGCGGGCCTGGACGCGGGGGTTGTCGCCCCAGCGCAGGCCGGGGTTGATGAGTACGCGGGCCCCCAGGGCGGGGGCATCGGCGGGCACGTCGGGACCGTGAGCAGCTACTTCGCCGGCCCCGTCGGACCCGAGGGTGCAGGGCAACTTGATGCCGGCGTACTTGCCCTGTTGGATGAATACGTCGCGGTGATTGAGCGCGGCGGCGTGGAGTTTCACCAGAATTTCGCCGGGGCCGGGCGTGGGCACGGGCACGTCGCGCACGGCGGCGGGCTGGTTGATGGCATCAAGTTGGAGGGCGCGCATATGGGTTACCGGTGAAGGGTGAGAATTATGAGCAAAAGAACGTCATGCTAATCTGGCGTACGCGCAGCCGAACCATCTCTACTGTGAGAGTAACCAAATCGAAAGGTTTACTAATACGGTAGAGATGCTTCGGCTGCGCGTACGCCAGATTAGCATGACGTTCTTTTGTTCACTGCTCATTATTTATTAACTGATTTCATTCCAAACAAAGACAGCGGGCCGGCAATGAACAGGCCCGTGGCCAGCCCGCCGAGGTGAGCGGCGTTGTCGATGTTGCCGCTCAGGCCGGAGAGCAGGTTGCTGAACACCAGGTAGAGCACCAGCCCCAGCATGGCGCGGCGGTCCGATTTATCGAGCACCAGCTTTTTACCAATCAGCAGCACCAGCAGCAGGCCGTAGAGGCCGAAAATGGCCCCGCTGGCTCCGACGGAATTGATGCCCTGGTCGTGCCACCACAGGCTGGCCAGGCTGCCGCCCACGCCGCAGGCCAGGTACACCAGCAGCAGGCGCAGCGGCCCCACCCGGTCTTCTACCAACAGGCCCAGTAGCCAGAGCGAGAACAGATTCAGCAGCAGATGCGAGAGGCCGGCGTGCACGAACACGCTGGTGAGCAGCCGCCAGGGCTGGCCGTGCAGCGTGAGGCCCGACACATTGGAGCCCCACAGCACCAGCTGGCGGCCGGTGGGGCTGGCGGCCGACACGCCGCTGAGCACCATCAGGCCAAAGACCAGCAGCGTGAAATCAATAAGCAGCGGCGTGGCCAGAAAGCGGCGCGAGGGGATGAACAGCCCGCGCAGGAGCTGGCCCACCAGCGCGGTCCAGGTTTCGGGCGGCGCGGGCGGCGGGGGCGGCGGCAGCGGGCTGGTGGTGTCGGGCAGCAGGCCGCGGCGGTTGAGCTCGGCCACGGCGGCGGCACCCACGGCGGGCGGGTAGCGGGCCGCGTTCTGGGCCAGGTACAGCAGCTCGGCTTCGGGCTTTTGGGCGAAGAGCTGGGCGGCCAGGGCGGCCGTGGAACCGGGGGTGGTGGGTACTTCCATCGGGGCGGGGCGCGGCAAGGAGTGCGCCACGTTCAGCAACCGGCCAGTTTGCCAGGTGTTCGGCCGGGGGTGAGGTTAGCCTCAGTCGGCTATGCACTACTTATAGCCGCACCCGCCGCACCACCGCCGTGTACGGGCGGCCCGTGACGGGCGACTTGGGCAGGATACCCAAGAGCATATCGCCAACATCGGCGGCGCGTTTGCGGGTCTTGTCGTTTTCGTAGGCCTGCGGGTTGTTGGCCACCAGCAGCAGGTCGTTGAGGGCGGCTTGCTGCTCGTTGGCCACGCGCGTCATCAGGTCGAGGTGGTTGGCCATGGCCGGGCTGAACTTGTAGCTGTAGACCAAGGCCTTGTTCCACTGCCCCCAGGTGCTCATCGTCGACTCGACGTGCCCCGGCAGGGCCGTGGTCAGCTTGTTCTGGCGGGCCTGGTCAAGCACGTACTCGGTCTGGGTTTCGGCGGTCCAGAAGCGCTTGGCCAGCTCCTTGTACTGGTGCATGGGCTGGCCGGCCCGGGTGGCGGCGGCGCGCTCGGCGGCGGGCACCCGGGCCAGCTGCCGGGCTACAATGGCAGGCACGTCATAGTTGGGAATCACCGAGGTGGCGACTTCGATGAGCCGGGGCGGGGGTTTGCGCGCCGTAGCGGCCCGCTCGCGGAGCTGCTCGCGGGCGGCTTCGCTTCGCTGATTCAGGAGATAATAAACCCCCACGCCCACCAGCAGCAGCGCGGCCAGCAGCAGCGTGAGCGGGCCGGTGCGAGAGCCTGCGCCCGGGGCCTCCATGTGATTGACCGGCAGCACATTTTCAGGGTGAATAACCGGGGCGCTCTGCGCTACGCCGCGCCGCCGCAGCTCACGCCGGGCCGCATCTATCAGGCTGGGCTGGTAATACTCGGGGTGCTCGACGAAAAATAGCAGCTCGTCGTCGGTTTTCTGGTGGTAGAAATCGGTGGAATTGTCGGACACGGGAGGGGGCGAATCAGGAATAAGGGGAAGCGGACGGCAAGTTGGCACCGGCCGCGCAAACTACCGCGCCCAACCGTGCGCCGCCGCCGCCGTAAACCCAGCAGCCGCCCTTCGCGGCAGTGTTCATTCCGCTTCATTTCTTTCCCAAATTCCCATGCCTAAGCCCGAACAAAACCCCACCGACCCCCGCCCCGACCAAGCCAGCACCGGTGGCCAGGTGCCCGACCAGAACGCCGACCAGGACCAAAACGCCAGCGGCAACCCCGAAACCGGCACGGCCCAGGACGGGGCTATGCCCACCAGCACCCAGCAAAACATGGGCGACGGCGCGGGCATCCGTGGCGATTACGGCAATGCCAGCCAGACCAACGGCCTCGAAGGCGGCCCCGACCAGACAGCCACCGACACCGAGCTGACGGGTTCCTGAAGGAAGTGGAAATCGAGGGTCAGACCCTCGATTTCCACCCAAGTTGGCTCGATTTCGAGGGTCAGACCCTCGAAATCGAGGTAAGAAGGCTCGATTTTGACCCACATTAGCTCGAAATCGGGCCAATGTGGGTCGATTTTGCAAATCAGACCCTCGAAATCGAGGTAGAAAGGCTCGATTTCGACCCGCATTGGCTCGAAATCGAGCCTTTTTGCTTTGATTTTCTACCAATGCGGGTCGAAATCGAGGCAAAGAGGGCCTAAATGAACCTGGTGCAGCCCGGTTTCGATGGTTCGTGCCGCGAAATCGGACTGACGGGCGGTGGGCGGCGGGCGAGCGGGCGGCGCACCGATGGTGGCCCGGCCACGCAGGGCCTAATTCTCGCCGTAATTTGCGGCACCCATTGGTGTTGCTGATTCCTGTAGATGACCCGTTTCTTTGCCGCTGGCCGGCTCCTGTTAGTATTGTTGCTGAGTGGTTGGGGCACCCTGCCGGCCCACGCCCAAACCGTAGCCGACTCCGCTGATGCCCCCGAGGCCCTGCCGCCGCCCAAGCGCGAGCTGCGCGGCATGTGGATTGCCACCGTCGAAAACATCGACTGGCCCAACCAGCGCGGCCAGGCCCCCGAGCAGTACCGCCGCGACTACCGCCGCCTGCTCGACGCCGGCCAGCGCGCCGGCCTCAACGCCGTGTTCGTGCAAATCCGGCCCGCTTCGGATGCCTTTTATAAGTCCGATATCGAGCCCTGGAGCAAGTGGCTGACCGGCGTGCAGGGCAAGGCCCCCATCAACGGCGACGACCCGCTGCCCTTCCTCATCACCGAGGCGCACCGGCGCGGCATGGAGTTTCACGCCTGGTTCAATCCCTACCGCGCCACCATGGATTCGGTGACGCGCCGGCTGGCCCCCAACCACCCCTACCGCCAGCACCCGCAGTGGTTTCTGCGCTACGGCGGGCAGCTGCTCTATAACCCCGGCCTGCCCGAGGTGCGCGCCCACATCACCCGCGTCATTCTCGACGTGGTGCGGCGCTACGACATCGACGCGGTGCATTTCGACGATTATTTCTACCCCTACCCGGCCCCGAAACTGGTGTTTCACGACGAGGATGCTTTCCGCGACCACAACCCCGAAGGCATTGCCAGGCTGGCCGACTGGCGGCGCAACAACGTGAACGTGCTGATTCGGGACCTGCACGACAGCATTCAGTCGGCCAAGCGCTGGGTGAAATTCGGCATCTCGCCCTTCGGCGTCTGGATGAATAAATCGGCCGACCCGCTGGGCTCCGACACCCGCGCCGGGCAGCCCTCCTATTCCAACCTCTACGCCGACTCGCGGCTGTGGCTCGAGAAGGGCTGGATTGATTACATCCTGCCGCAGCTCTATTGGAGCACCACGTTCAAGCTCGTGCCCTACCCCGTGCTGCTCGAATGGTGGACCCGCAACCATTTCGACCGCCACCTCTACATCGGGCACGGCACCTACCGCATGCTGGAGAGCACCCGCTCGGACACCACCTGGCGCAGCCCGCGCGAGCTGCCCCGCCAGATTCGCCTCAACCGCACCTACCCCGACGACGCCAGCGGCAGCGTATTCTTCTCGGCCAAATCCCTGCTCACCAACCCGCTCCACACCACCGATTCGCTGCGCCTGGCCCTGTTCCGCTACCCGGCCCTGGTGCCCACCATGCCCTGGAAAGATGCCGTGCCGCCCCTGCCCGTGGCCAACCTCACCCTGCGCCGCCTCAGCCACTACGTCACCCTGAACTGGCAGTCCGGCGCGCCCGCCACCGACGGCGACATTGCCACCTACTACGTCCTCTACCGCTTCGAGGCCAGCGAGCGCAGCTCGCCCAACGACCCGCGCCGCATTCTGGCCCTGCCCCGGCCCGCGCCCGGCTTCCCCGCCACCTTCGTGGATACCACCGCCGTGCCCGGCCAGGCCTACGCCTACTACGTCACGGCCGTGGACCGCCTGCACAATGAGAGCCGGCCCATGCGCGTCGTCACCACCGGCCGCCAGGCCACCGAGCTGGCCACGGGGCAGTCGCCGGCCGGCGTGGCCCGCCCGGCCGCTTCGCCGCCCGTAGCCACGCAGCCCGCCCCGGCGCAGCCCAGCCCGCGCATCACCCTGCCCACCGGCGAGAGTCCTGACAAATCAGCCCCGTTCACCAAAATCAAAATCAAGGAGAAGCCCGCGAAGAAGAAAGGCTTCTTCGCCCGGCTGTTCGGGCGGTAACCTCACGGGACCTCCTCCGGGGCATGTTCCCCTCTTCAAAAAAGAGGGGGCACCGGTCTTGGTTCAGATGATTATTCATGCAAAAAGCCTGCTCGAAAGCAGGCTTTTTGTTTTATCCAAGTGTCTCCTGGGCCGCATCGGCTCCCCCTCTCCGCGGGAGAGGGAGTCATGCCCCGGAGGGGTTCCGTGAGGTTCCGGTTACAGCGCCTTGATGTTGAACGTCACCGCCACATCCGTCGCGGAGGTGCGGTTGATGCTCGTCACCTGCACCACGGCGTACTGGTCGGCCCCGCGCAGCCTGAGGATGATGACATCGCCCACCACAATGTTGTCGAGCGTAGCTACCTGGGCCGCGGCGGCAGCGGTATTGTACGCCGTCCGAATGCTGTTGAACGTAGCGGCCGTGTAGATAGCGGCCGTGGAGCGCACCAGGCGCGTGCCCGTACTCAGGGCCCGGAACTGCACCGCGTTGGCGGCCGTGCTGCCGATAACCAGGTCTTTGCTGGTGATAGGCCCGGCGGCGGCCACGGTGTTGAACGTGGTGAAGTCGAGCGCGGCCAGGTCGCCGCCGGCAGCGCCGGTGTAGGTGAGGGTGCGGACGCGCACGGCGGCCAGCGGCGTGGCCGTGCCCAGCGTGATGGGCGCGGCCGTTGCCGAGCTGGCCCGGAAATTGGGCGTGCCCAGGAAGCGGCTTTTAGCCTCGAAGCGGAACACCACGGGCTGCCCGGCCGTGCCGGCCGGCAGGGTCAAATCGAGGGTTATGGGCGTGGCAGCCCCGGTTTGGGTGCCGGTAGCGGGCAGGCGCTGGCGGGCAAAGCGCCGCTCGGCGGTGGTGCCCACCCGCACGTAGGTCACGAGGCTATCGAGGTTGTTGAAGAGGACAGCCGTGGCAGTTGGGGGCGCAGCCGGCCGCTCGGGGTAGAGGTTGATGCCGTTTTCGTTCAGCAGCAGGCTGTAGCGCACCACGTCGCCGGTGACGAGCGGGGCGGCGGCCGGGGCCGTGAGGCTGGTGGCCGATACCACCTTCACCGTGGGCGTCGCCTCGGCCACCCGAACGGACACCGAGCGGGCTTTGGTCAGCCCGTTGGCGCTTACCACCACCGCCGAGAAGCGCACCCGCGCCTGATTGGGGGCAGTGGGCATCACCAGGTTCACGACGAGGGTGTCGGCAAAGCTGCGGCGCGAATAGGCAGCGCTGGTGCCGGGCAGGGTCTGCACCACCGTCGAATCGGGGGCGGGCTCGATGCGCTGGAAAATGCGGATTTCCTGAATCGGGGCACCTTGGGCGGCAAAGCGCAGCTCTACCGGCACGGTTTCGCCCACGGCGTACTTGGTAGCGGTACCCAGCGAGTTGGTGAGCAACGTGGGAAACTGGTCGTTGCTGACCACGGCGTAGGGCCGCTCTTCGTTTTTCTGGCAGCCGGCCAGCAGCCCGCCGGCCACGGCCAGTACGGGCAGGAGCCGGAAAATAGTGCGTTGGATTATCATGAGGTCAGGATTAGCAGTTAAAAGTTAAGAGTTGAGAGTTGAGAGTTAAGGGTTAAGAGTTTATCACTGGTAATGCAGGGGTTAACTCTTAACTTTTCACTCTCAACCCTTACTGGTCCCACCACACTTTTTGAGTAAAGAATTTGGGGCTCAAACCATTAATGCCATCCGGGCCCACCAGGCCCTGCACGCGGGCCGTATTCAGCGTCACTTCGGTGGCAGCGGGCAGCAGGCGGCGCGGGAACTGGCCACCGGCATCGGCGCTGGCCCCGGCGGGGAACACCAGGTTGGGGTAGATATCGGGGCTGAAATCATAGCGGCGCATGTCCGTCCAGGCTTCCGGGTTCAGGAACATGGCAATGTATTTCTGCTGCATGATGGCACGCGGCACATTGGGCGCCGTGGGCGAGGCCAGCTCGGCTTCGGTTTGGGCCACGGCGCCGCTGGCCAGGTAGGCCGTAATCTGGGCCGGGGTGATGGTCGGGAACGTAACGGCCGGCGGCGTGAACGTGCCGCCCACGCCAATCTTGGTCATGTGCGCCCGGATGCCCTCGCGGTAAGCGGCCAGCGCCACCGTTTTCTGGTTGGCCAGGAACGCGGCTTCGGCCTTGATGAACTGGAGCTCGTGGTAGGTAATAACATCCATGTAGCCCAATTCGCGGGCGTACCAGGAGCTGTAGAAGTCGGTGAGCACACTGGTGGGCAGGGGCCCGCCGCCGCGGCCGGGGTCGGCCCCAACGCTGGTGGCGGTGGCCAGCACGGGCAGGCGCGGGTCAATCACACCGGTGAAGGTGCCGCCATTCAGGAACTTGATAAAATTGGCCCCGTAGGTGAAGGTGTTGAAGTTGGCGCGGGTCTGGCCGAAGTAGTTGGTGGTGTTGGCCAGCGGGGCCACTACCGGCTGAAATTGCAGCACGCAGTCATCGAGCGAGCTTTGAAACCCTTTGGAAGCATAGTCCAGCACCTTGGCGGCATCGTACTTCGCGCCTTTTTTGGTGAGGTGCTGCAGCTGCCGGGCCTTGAGCGACCAGGCCAGCCGCACCCATTTCGAGGCATCACCCTTGTAGAGAATGTCGCCATAGAGAATGGGCGCGGCCGAATAGAAAGGCCGCTTGTTGTCGGAAGCCGGCTTGCTCATTTCCACGATGCCCTCGTCGAGCAGCTTATCGATGTCGCCGTAAAGCTGCTCCTGCGGGTCGTAGACCGGCGAGAAATTCTTCTCGCCCTGGAACGCCTCGCGGTACGGAATATCGCCGAGCATGTCGGTGGCGTGGGACAGAATCAGGGCCATCATAATCTTGCCGGCCCCCACGTAGTAGGGCGAGCCCTCGGCCTCGGCCAGCTTAATCATGGGCGGAATGTTGCCGCCCACCAGAAAATACGTGTTGTTGAAGGTGGCCGTGCTGAAAGCGTTGGTAAAGAAATACTGGTCAATGCCGCCGGCATTGGCCGAGCGCGAGGCCACGTTCTGCGTGATGGCCGACACCCGCTGCTCCGAGAAATACTGAATGGCCAGGCCATTGCTGATAATACTCGGCAGCAGGAAGTTGGGCGTGGTTTCGGTGGGGCTGTTGGGGTCGGTATTTTTGTCGAGGAAGCTCTCGCAGCTCGTGAGCGCCGGGCCCGCCAGGGCCAGGGCCAGTAGAATAAGCAGCTTTTTCATATAGTCGGTTTAGAAAGTCGGATGAAGCAATTGGGGCGTCATGCTGAGCTTGTCGAAGCATCTCTACCGCGCAACGCAATCCAATCGACAGGATTACTACTGCGGTAGAGATGCTTCGCTACGCTCAGCATGACGTTCTATTGAAAAATGGCTTAGAACGTGGCGCGCACGGCCATGTCTACGCCCCGGGTGGCGGGCACGCCGCCGTAGTCGAAGCCGCCCGAGCCGCCGCCGCGCACGCCCGAGCCGGCCGCCGCCACCTCGGGGTCGGAACCGGTATAGTTGGTGAACAGCAGCAGGTTGCGGCCGGTCACGCTCAGCTCCACGCCCTTCACTACTTTGGAGTTACCCAGCCATTTCATGGGCAGGCCGTAGGTGAGGGTGGCGTAGCGCAGGCGCGCCCAGTTCACGTCTTCGACAAACAGGCCGCCGGCCGCGCCCAGAATGTCGCGATAGTAGGTCTGGGTAGCTTCCACGGCGCGGGTGTTGGGCACGTAGGTTACGGTGCCGCTGGGGTCGGTCACGGCCACTACGCCGTTAATCACAATGTTCTGGTAGCGGTCCAGGGTGCGCTCGCTCTGGCCAATACGGGTCGCGTACTGGGCGTTGCCGTTGTACACTTTACCGCCCTTGCGGAAATCCCACAGGAAGGTCAGCACCAGTTTTTTGTAGCTCAGCGTGTTGGTTATCTGGGTGGTGAAGTCGGGAGCCCGGTTGCCCAGGTAGGTGAAGGCGGGGTTCAGAGAAGGGTAGCCGTTGGCGTTGATGAGCACCTGGCCGTCGGGCGCGCGCACCAGGTCGGAGCCGGCAATGCCGCTGATGGGCCGGCCGGGAAAGGCCGCGCCCTGCACGTAGTCGGACACCGAAGCGTCGGACTGGGCCACGATGCCCAGGCCCACCGGCAGCTCCGAGCTGTTGCGGTTGGTGAAGAAGTTGGCCCCGATGTCCCAGGTCAGGCCGTTGGGCTGGCGCACGGGCGTGCCGCTCAGGCTGATTTCCAAGCCCTCGTTCACCACGGTGCCGCCGTTCAGGTATTGCAGAATGAAGCCGGTGGACTGGCTCACGCGCGGGGCAATGAGCTGGTCGGTCGTGGTCTGGCGGTACACGGCCCCATCGAGACGGAGGCGGTTTTTGAAGAATTGCAGGTCCAGGCCCAGCTCGTAGCTGCGGGTTTGCTCGGGGCGCAACAGCGGGTTCGAGCCGAAAAAGCCGTTGCGGAAACCGCCGCCGATGAAGGTGTTGGTCGTCAGGGGCGATACCACGCGGTACGGGCCGGTGTCCTTGCCCACCTGCGCGATGGAAGCCCGCAGCTTGCCGTAGCTCAGAATCGGGTTCTGGTCGAGGTTGAGGGTGCGCGAGAACTCCCAGCCCACGGCTGCCGAGCCGTAGCCGAAGCCTTTGCCGAAAATCTTGCCCACATCGGGGCGCGGCAGGGTCGACGACCGGTCGTAGCGTCCCGAAACTTCCACCGTTACCTGTCGGAACAGGTCGAGGTTCACCCGGGCGAAATTGCCGATGATGGCCCGCTGCGAAAAGCGCTGGAGCACGTTGCGAACAGTGGTATTGTTCACGCTCACAAAAGTCGGGTTCTGGAAGAAAGTACCAATGAAGTCGTTGGTCTTGTTCTCGTTCAGCTCCAGAGAGTTGCCCAGCAGCAGCGAGCCCCGGAAGTTTTCGCTGAACTGGTGCGTGAGCGTGGCCACGAGGTTGGAATTCACAATCTGGTTGAAGTTCACGCTTTCGGCCAGGCCGCCAAACTCGTTGCCCACCTGCGAGGTGCCCACGGCCCGCACCGAGCGGGTGCGCTCCTGGTAGAAGTCATTACCCAACACGTAGTTGAAGTTCAGCCACTTGGTGGGCGTGTAGCCCAACGTCACGTTGCTAAGGAGGCGGTTGGTGCGGTCGGACTGCGGGTTGCGCTCGGCGCTGAAGTAGGGGTTGTCGGGGTCGCCGCCGGATGTGGCCGCGCCCAGCAGGCGGCGGCGCGTGCCGTCGGGGTTTTCATAAATCCGGGCATCGTCGTTGCGCGGCCAGTTCAGCAGGCTCAGGTAAAAGCCGCTGGGTTGGGCCGAGTTGCCGAACAGGCCCTGGCCCTGAAACGGCCGCTCGCCGCCCGAGTTGATGTAGTTGGCCGAGGCCCCCGCCGTGAGCTTGGGCGACAGCTGCACCGTACCCGAAAGCCGCACCGACGACTTGTCGTAAGTGCTATTGGGCACGATGCCGGTCTGGGTGAGGTTGGAGGCCGAGAGGAAGAACGTCGCCTTTTCCGTGCCGCCCGATAGGGTGAGGTAGTTCTGGAAGTTCCGGCCCTTCTCGAAAAAGTTGCCCAGGTTGTCGTAAACCGTTTCGTTCGGCCCGAAGCGCGGGCCCCACGAGGTGCGCACGCTGGGGTCGAAAACGCCGCCGGTGCCCTGCTTATACACGTTTTGCAGGGTGGGCAGGCGGTTCACCTCGTCAATGGAATACTGGGTGCGGTAGGTGATGGCCGTGCGGCCGGCGCTGCCCTTTTTGGTGGTGATGATGACGGCCCCGTTGCCGGCGCGCAGGCCGTAGAGGGCCGAAGCCGCCGGGCCTTTCAGCACCGTCATGCTGGCCACGTCTTCGGGGTTGATGTCGGAGGCGCGGTTGGGCGTGCCGGCCGAGCGGCCCAGCAGGCCGTTGAAGCCCGAGCCCCCACCCGGCACCGTCGATTCGGCAAACGAGGAATTGTCCATAATCACGCCGTCGATGACGAACAGCGGCTGGTTGTCGCCATCGAGCGAGTTGCCGCCCCGGATGACGATGCTGGAGCCCTCGCCCGGCGCCCCGCCCGAGCTGGTGATGCTCACGCCGGCCACTTTGCCCTGCAAGGCGTTCACGATGTTGGACTGCCGCGTGTCGATAATTGCCTCCCCCGATACCTGCTGGGCCCCGTAGTTCACCTCGCGGCGCTCCTGCTTGATGCCCAGGGAAGTGACGATAACCTCATCGAGCGCGGCGGTGCTTTCCTTCAGCACGATGTCCACGGCCCCATCAGCCCCCACGGCGCGCTCCTGCGAGGCGTAGCCGATAAAGCTGAACACCAGGGTGGCCCCCGGCGCGGCCGATACCGCGTAGCGGCCGTCGGCCCCGGTGGTGCTGCCGGTGGTGGTGCCCTTCACCAGCACGGTCACGCCGGGCAGGGGGCTTTGGTCGGTGGCGGCCGTCACGAGGCCCGTCACGGGGCGGGCCGTCTGGGCCCAGCCGGGAGGCGCGAGCAGCACGCCGAGCAGCAGCAGGAGTAGCCAGTATTGTGTTTTCATAGAATGGAAATTTGGGTGGGAAGTGAAATGAAGCGTGTGACTATGAACGAAAAAGCCGGAACCCGGTGGCACACGATGGCCTCGGGTTCCGGCCAGAGCCCGGCGGGTACGGCAGCGCATTGCGGCGACGAAAGCTAGGATTCAGCATTGGCGAGTCGGGAATTGGCACGGACAAATGTGACCGCAGCTTCAAATGTGCGAAATATCCGGGTAATATATCGAAGGAACCGGCAAAATTATCAGCCCGAGCATCCACCCATAATTTAATAAAACCTCGGATTAGTAATCTAAATCGCGTCATATATAAATTTTTTCAAATAAAAATCGGCTTCGGGATTTAATTAATCATCTGGATTAAGTGTCATAAATAATTATTTTTTTATAGTGTTCAGGCCTTACGCATTTGGTCTGTCAAAATAGGCGAAAAGAGATAACAGCCTAGCATTAAAGCATTGAAAATCAAAAAATAGACGCAAATTGGCGGCACTCGCCATTGCACCAGCAGGCCGCCGCTTTGGCCAGCCCGGGCCGGGCGCGACCGGCACCGAGCGCAACTGTAATTCCTTCCTTTACTCACGCGTGGAGCGCGAAAACAACCCACCCACGCCCGTCGCCCCGGTGATTTAGGGGGAGTGGACCGCAGTGTATGTCGTGAGTCGGCTGGCATGCTGGACTGTGCGAGGCCTGACAGACGATTTTTTAATTGGTAATTAGCGCTTCTCTCCACCCTGATTCCTCTTTCCCACTCCATGACACCTCCAAATTCCCACCCCGCTCCCATTGCCGCCACCGTTTACCCCGACTCGGAAGCAGCCTCGGCGGCCGTGGCCGAGCAGATTGCCGACCTTATCCGCAGCCGTGCGGCCGATGGCAAAACCTGCGTGCTGGGCCTGGCCACGGGCTCGTCGCCCACCCGGGTGTACGAGGAGCTGGTGCGCCTGCACCGCGAAGAAGGCCTGAGCTTCCAGAACGTGGTCAGCTTCAACCTGGACGAGTATTACCCCATGCTGCCGGGCTCGTTGCAGAGCTACGTCCGCTTCATGCGCGAGTACTTATTCGACCACGTTGACATCCGCCCCGAGAATGTGCATGTCCCCGACGGCACCGTGGCCGCGGCCGACGTGGCCGAGTACTGCCGCCGCTACGAAGCGCAGATTCGGGCGGCCGGCGGCATTGACTTGCAGCTGCTCGGCATTGGCCGCACCGGCCACATTGGCTTCAACGAGCCCGGCTCCGGCCCGGCCTCGCGCACCCGCCTCATCACCCTCGACCACGTCACGCGCACCGACGCGGCCTCGGACTTTTACGGCGAGGAAAACGTACCGCGCCGCGCCCTCACCATGGGCGTAGGCACCATATTGGAAGCCCGGCACATCGTACTCATGGCCTGGGGCGAGGGCAAGGCCGCCGTGGTGAAGCGCATGGTGGAAGGCGACGTAACCGACACCGTCCCGGCTACTTACCTCCAGCGGCATCCATCCGTGCAGGTGGTGCTGGACGAAGCCGCCGGGGCCGAGCTCACGCCCCGCAAAACGCCCTGGCTGCTGGGCCTGCCCTGCAACTGGCATGACCCTGCCCTGGTGCGCAAGGCCCTGACCTGGCTGGCCCGCACCGTGACCAAGCCCATTCTCAAGCTCACCGACGAGGACTACAACGAAAACGGCCTCTCGGAGCTGCTGGCGCAGTCCGGCCCGGCCTACGACATCAATATTCGGGTGTTCAACGAGCTCCAGCACACCATCACGGGCTGGCCTGGTGGCAAGCCCAACGCCGACGACACCAACCGCCCCGAGCGCGCCGAGCCGTTCCCGAAGCGCGTGCTCATCTTCAGCCCCCACCCCGACGACGACGTGATTTCGATGGGCGGCACCCTGCTCCGCCTCGTCGACCAGGGCCACGAGGTACACGTCGCCTACCAGACGTCGGGCAACATTGCCGTATTCGATGAGGAGGCCTTGCGCTTCGCGGATTTCGCGGCCGAGTACGACCTGAATTTTCAGCAGAACGACCCGGCCGGGGAGCAGTTCTACCAGCGCGTTTCTGATTTTCTGCGCGACAAAGCGCCCGGCCAGGTCGACTCTGAGGAAGTGCAGCGCCTGAAGGGCGTGATTCGGCGCGGTGAGGCCCGGGCCGCCCTCCGCTACGCTGGCCTCGACCCCGCCACCCGCGCCCACTTCCAGGATTTGCCCTTTTACGAAACCGGCCGCGTGCGCAAAAAGCCGCTCGGCGACGAGGACATTCGCCTCACCATGGAGCTGCTGAATCGCATTCAGCCCCAGCAGATTTACGCCGCCGGCGACCTGAGCGACCCGCACGGCACCCACCGCGTGTGCCTGGCGGCCATTTTCCAGTCCATTCAGCAATTGAAAGCCGCCGGCACGCCCTGGCTCGACGACTGCTGGGTGTGGCTCTACCGCGGGGCCTGGCAGGAATGGGACATCGACCAGATTGAGATGGCCGTACCGCTCTCACCGCAGGAGCTCACGCGCAAGCGCCGCGCCATCTTCAAGCACCAGAGCCAGAAAGACCGGCCGCTCTTCCCCGGCGCCGACCAGCGCGAGTTCTGGCAGCGCGCCGAGGCCCGCAACCGCACCACCGCCAAGCTGTATGACCAGCTGGGTTTGCCGGAGTATGAGGGTATTGAGGCCTTTGTACGGTGGGAGTTTTAAGGGCGGTCACAGGAAATTAACCCGTCATGCTGAGCGCAGCCGAAGCATCTCTACCTCAATACTAATTCAATCGATTTGAATAGTCATGCGGTAGAGATGCTTCGGCTGCGCTCAGCATGACGGTCTTTTACATTTGCTGGACTTCACGTGATGCATCCCTTACCATTGAACCCCTACCTCGCCCGCCTGTGCCACCTGGCCAGCCAGCCCAGCCGCCGCATCATCGGCCTGATGTCGGGCACCTCGCTCGATGGGCTGGATGTGGCCCTGTGCCGGCTCGAAGGCCACGGTCCCGGCACCCGGCTCACCCTGGAGCATTTCGCCACCGTACCCTACGATGCCGACACCCGCGACCGCATCCGCACGGTGTTTGCCCGCGAGCAGGTGAGCCTGGAGTACCTCACCCTGCTCAATCCCTGGCTGGGCCAGCTGCACGCCGCCGCCGTGCTGCGCTGCCTGCGCGAGTGGCAAGTCAGCCCCGCCGAAGTTGACCTGGTGGCCAGCCACGGCCAGACCGTGTACCACGCCCCGCAACACCAGCACCAGCGGCCCGACTTCCCGCACAATGCCACCCTGCAGCTCGGCGACGGCGACCACGTAGCCGTGGGCACGGGCATCATCACCTTCAGCGACTTCCGGCAGAAGCACGTCGCCGCCGGCGGCGAAGGCGCACCTCTGGCCGCCTACGGCGACTTCCTGCTCCTGAGCAGCCCCGCCGAAGAACGACTGCTGCTCAACCTCGGCGGCATCGCCAATTTCACCTACCTGCCCCGCGCCGGGGGCGATGCCAGCACGGCTTTCAGCACCGATACCGGCCCCGGCAACACCCTGCTCGACAGCATAATCCGCACTCATCGACCCGAATTGCAGTACGACGAGGACGGCCGCCTGGCGCTGGCCGGCCGCCTGCATCCGGGCCTGCTGGCCGCCCTGCTCGACCACCCATTTTTTGCCGCGCCCCTGCCCAAAACCACCGGCCCCGAGCTTTTCGGCGCGGCCTATCTGGCGGCCGCGCGGCAGCGCAGCAATACCACCGAGCTGGCCCTGGAAGACACCCTGGCCACCCTGGCCGAGCTGAGTGCCGTGGGCGTGGCGCGGGCCGTGCAAGCCGCTTTTGCCGCCCGCCCGGCCCCGGCCGCCGTGTACCTGAGCGGCGGCGGGGCGCACAACCCGGCCTTGCGGGCGGCCCTGGCGCGCCATCTTCCACTGGCGCACTTCGCTGCTACGGATGAGCTGGGCGTGCCGGGCGATGCGAAAGAAGCCATCCTGTTTGCCGTGCTGGCCAATGAGGCGGTGGCGGGCCAGCCCCTGAGTATTGGGGCGGGCCGGCAGCGCGTGCCGGCCGTGAGCATGGGCAAAATTTCTTTTCCGGGCTGAGAAATAACACGTCATGCAGAGCGAAGCGGAGCATCTCTACCTCGGAAGTAATTTATGCTACCACAACGAAGCGGGAGAGATGCTTCGACTCCGCGGACGCCAGATAAGCATGACGTTTTTTCAAGCTAAAATCACCTAGCAGTCCCATGCAGCGAACCACTAAGGCAGCCGAAGCCACCACCGGCACCCTTCCCCTGGCCGAGGCCTCGCAGCCCGGCCGGCTCATTAGCCTCGACGTGTTTCGGGGCCTCACCGTGATGGCCATGATTCTGGTGAACAACCCCGGCGACTGGGGCCACATCTACCCGCCCCTGGAGCACGCCGAATGGAACGGCTGCACCCCCACCGACCTCATTTTCCCGTTTTTCCTGTTCATCGTGGGCGTGAGCCTGGTGTATGCGCTCGATGGGGTGAAGCGCCAGGGCGGCCCCCAGGGCGCGGTGCTGTGGCGGGTGCTGCGGCGGGCCGCCGTGCTTTTCGGACTGGGCCTGCTGTTGTCGCTGTACCCCAAGTTTGACTTCTCGGTGGTGCGGGTGATGGGTGTGTTGCAGCGCATCGCGCTGGTGTTTCTGGGGTGCGGCTTTATCTTTCTGAAAACCAGCTGGCGCACCCAGGTTTGGCTGCTCATCGGCTTTCTGGTCGGCTACGCGGTGCTGATGCAGCTGGTGCCAGTGCCCGGCTTCGGCCCGGCCAACCTGGAGCCCGCCACCAACCTCGGGGCCTGGCTCGACCGCCTGGTTTTCGGCGAAGCCCACCTCTGGAAACAAAGCCGCACCTGGGACCCCGAAGGCCTGCTTGGCACCCTGCCGGCGCTGGGTACCGGCCTGCTGGGCGGCCTCACCGCCCAATGGCTGCGGCGGCGCGACCAGGAGCCGGCCGCCAAAGTGGCCTGGCTGTTCGTGGCCGGCGGGGCCATCACGTTGCTGGGCCTCATCTGGGCCCCGTGGTTTCCCATCAATAAAGCCCTGTGGAGCAGCCCCTACGTGCTCTACACAGGTGGGCTGGCCATGGCCGGGCTGGCGGCACTCTATTGGATATGCGACGTGCAGGGATACCGCGCCTGGACGCGCCCGGCGCTGGTCTACGGCGTCAATGCCGTGCTGGTGTTCTGCCTGTCAGCGCTGCTTTCGCGCACGTTCGGCCTGTTCAAGCTGGCCTTGCCAACCGGCAAAACCGGGGGCCTGAAGGAGTGGCTCTACGAGTGGGGCATCGCGCCCTACTTCCACGACCCGCGCAATGCCTCGTTGGTGGGGGCTTTGCTGCTGATTCTTATCTGGTTTGGAATTCTGAACTGGATGTATCGGAAAGGCGTGGTGGTGAAAGTGTAAACAACCCCTTGAGCCCACTAACGACCTGCTGTTACGCGCGCCAGCCTGGTAATGCGTAACAGCAGTTACTCATGGACGCGTTCTGTTTGAGCGACTTATGGTATTCTTCCACTTTCCACCTTCTTTGGTAAATCGCGGTGAGCTGTGCCTGGTTCAGGTCGGTGTCGCTGCTGACCAGATACAAGATTCCCTGGCTACCATCTTGGTTTGTAAAGACTTGTCTGCTTACGAGCACTTCCTCCCGGACGGACCGCAAATAGACGCGCAGGGGCTGCGTATCGGGAAAGACCAGCGTCTGCACGGCCTGAAACTGGCCCGCAGCCCGCGCCTGGGCGCTCAAGGCCACGGTGCGGCTGCTTTCCAGGGCAAAGACGAAATGGTGGCCCAAGGCCCGCACCAGGTGCATGTTCTCGGCCGAGGCGTACCAACTATCGGCCAGCAGGTAACGGTAGGCCACCTGTTGTTGAGCCACGCGCAGCAGTTGCTGCAGATACTCGTTCTTGGTCGTCGGACTTTGGTAGGTGGTCAGGTGGGTTTTGGGGTGATAAACCGGCACGGTCTTGCGCACGAGTTCGACCCCGATGGGCACGGACAACGCGCCCGCCTAGTAGAGCAGGCTGACAAAGTTGAGGCCCTTAACATAGCGCTGCTGGCTATGGTCCCAATGCGTACAAATCAGCTCGTTGGCATCGGTATGCGCCTTTTCCAAAATCGAATCATCGACCACGAGCACGGCAAAATCCGTGGGCGGGCGTTGCGCTTCGGCCTGGCGAATCAGCGGTTTGGCATGCCGCCACACCTCGGCCAAACTCCAGTCGGCACTACTCAGCCAGCGGGTGATATGGTCATGGCTCATCTCCCCGTCCAGTAGCCGCGACAAGCCAGTGGCCGTCGTCGGACCCGTCGAGCTCAGCAAATAATCCGTGTATAGGTCCAGCGTGCAGGTCGTCATAAACCACCTAAACGAGCAAATCCAACTTTTGACTGCGTAACATCAGGTATCAGTACAGCTGGCAGCGGCCCGTCGCGGCCGTGCAGGCCATGCTCGACCCCACCTGGCAGCCGCTCCTGGCCACGCCCCCCTTCCCCGAGTTCGTGTCGGGCCACTCGGCGCAGTCCGGCGCGGCGGCCCAGGTGCTGGGCGATTTGTTCGGACCCCAAACGGCTTTCATCGACAATACCCACCAGGCCCGGGGGGCCGGCTACGAGCCCCGCTCCTTCGCCAGTTTCGCCGCCTTTGCCGACGAGGCTGCTAGTTCGCGGCTCTACGGCGGTATTCACTTCCGCAGCGGCAACGAGGTGGGCCTGAGCGAAGGCCAGAAAGTGGGGCGCAACGTGAGTGCCCTGCGCTTCAGGCGCTAGGCTGGCTAGCCCTTAAAACGTGATGCGGGCTGAAGTCGAAGCAGGAAAGCTCCTTCGACTTCAGCCCGCGTGACGTTCTTTACGGCTCGGACTTAGAGCGGTTTTCAGGTTGGTGTATGTGTAGCGCGGACTTTGTAGTCCGCGTTTGCTTCGTTCAGACGCGGACTACGAAGTCCGCGCTACGTTCCAGCCCGTACACCGGTTCCAAAACCGCTCTAGTTACTTTTTTATGAAAATTCTGATTATCGGCGGCGGCAACATGGGGCTGACCTATGCCCGCAGCTTTGCCCGGGCCCACATCACGTCCCGGCTCGATTTGCGACTGCTGGCCCGCTCGCCCGAGCGGGTGGCGGCCCTGGCCGCCCACGAAATAGGCACCGTGTGGGGCCACCCGGCCGAGTGTGTGCCGGGGGCCGACCTGCTCATTCTGGCCGTGAAGCCCCAGGACTCGCCGGCTCTTTTTGAAACCCTGCGCGGGCTGGTGCAGCCGCGGCAGGTGGTACTCAGCATCATGGCCGGCGTGCGGATTGATACCTTGCGCGAGGCCCTGGGTACGCCCAAAATCATTCGGGCCATGCCCAACCTACCGGCGCAAATCGGCATGGGCATGACGGCCTTCACCAGCACCGACGCCGTGACCCGCGCCGAGCTGGTGCAGGTACAAAACCTGCTTTCGACCACTGGCAAAACCGTGTATGTGGAAGAAGAAGCCGCCATCGATGCCAGCACGGCCATTTCGGGTAGCGGCCCGGCCTACGTGTACTACTGCATGGAGGCCCTGATGGCGGCCGCCGGCCAAATGGGTTTCACCGGAGCCGAAGCCGAGCTGCTGGTGAGCCAGACCTTCCGTGGGGCCGTGGAGCTCTACTCGCAGTCGGGCCTGAGCTGCGAGGACTGGATTGCCAAAGTAGCCTCCAAGGGCGGCACCACCGAGGCGGCACTGGGGGCTTTCGGGGCGGGCCAGGTGCGGGCCGGGTTGATTGCGGGAGCCAGCGCGGCCCGGGACAGGGCCGAGGAACTGGGCAAATGAAAAAGACGCTGCGCTGGGTTGCCAAACCGGACTCTTTGCTACATTAGCACTCCTTTTCACCTTTCTCCTTTTCCGGTTATGCGCCTGCTACTCATATCCTTATTCGTAGGCCTGGCCAGCCTGGTCGCCCGGGCCCAGGGTGCCATCAGTGCCACCGCCCCTACCGATGCCGATGTGGTGAACCGCGAGCTGGGTAAAGGCAAGGGCCAGCTTGGAGCCACGCCCGTGGCAGGCAGCTCATTTCTGCTGCCTTATTGGACGCGCGGCACCGTGAAAATGACTTCCGGCACCGTGCCCCAGCCTTGGCTGAAGTACGACCTGCACAGCGACCGCCTGCTCTGGCGCCGCCCCAGCGGCGACTCGTTAGAGTTAAATACCAGCGCGATGACCGAATTCTCGCTCGGCGACTCGCTACACGGCACCCGCTACTTATACCGCCGCTACCTCGATGCCCGTATCCGGGAGCTGCCGCTGCGAACGGCCTTTTTTGAGGTGCGCTATGATGCCGGCCGCTCTGCCCTGCTGCGAAAGCGCAGCCGCACACTTTTCCACACCAACAATGGGCCTTCGCTGGCCGGCCGCAGCAGTGACCGGTGGGTTGAAACCAGTGTTTTTTACCTCAAAAACACCGACAACACCATTGAACCCATTCGCCTGAACTCCAAGGCCGTGCTCGCGGTGCTGGGCAAAGCCCAGGCACCCGCCCTCCAGGCCTACATCACCCGCGAAAACCTCGACCTGAGCGCCGAAGCCGATATTGTGAAGCTGCTGAAATACTACGATTCCCTGTAGCCAAACCTTAATCAAACCGTCGGAAGTACGGGGCCAGGCGGCCCCGTACTTCCGACGGTTTCGTTTTGGGCTGAGCCTGGTTAGGACCTGGCTGGGATTTACGCCACCGAATAGCCCGCGAACTCCTTGCGAAGCTGCGTTTTGAGCAGCTTGCCCGTGGCCGTATGCGGCAATTGCTCCACAAACGCCACGGCATCGGGCTCGCAGAATTTGGCCACTTTGCCCCGGAAAAACGCCAGCAGCTCTTCCCCCGACACTTCCATGCCGGGCCGGCGCACCACGATGAGCAGCGGCCGCTCGCTCCACTTGGCGCTGGGCACGCCAATGACGGCGGCCTCGGCCACGGCGGGGTGCGCGATGGCCAGGTTCTCCAGGTCGATGCTGGAAATCCACTCGCCGCCGGACTTGATGACATCTTTTGAGCGGTCGGTGATGTGCATGTAGCCGGCGGGGTCGATGGTGGCCACGTCGCCGGTCCGGAACCAGCCGTCGGCGGTGAGCTCGCCGGGCGTGTGGCTGCGGAAATAGTCGCGCACCACCCAAGGCCCGCGCACCAGCAGGTCGCCGAAAGCCTCGCCATCGTGCGGCAGCTCCTGGCCGTCATCGCCCACAATCTTCATATCGACCCCAAATACTGCCCGGCCCTGCTTGGCCCGCAGGGCCAGGCTGTCGGCCGCGTTCAGGCCCGCGTGTTTGGCCTTGAGGTGGCCGGCCGTGCCCAGTGGGCTGGTTTCGGTCATGCCCCAGGCGTGCATGATGGTCACGCCCAGCTCTTCCTCAAAAGCCTTCATCAGGGCCGGCGGGCACGAGGCCCCGCCCACCACCGTGCGCCGCAGCGTGCTGAAGCGACGCTGGCCTTCGCGCATGAATTGCAGCAGTGCCAGCCAGATGGTGGGCACCCCCGCTGAGAACGTTACTTGCTCGGTTTCAAATAACTCAAACAGGCTGGCACTGTCCATGCCCGCGCCGGGCAGCACCAGCTTCGCACCATTGAGCGGGCCGGCGTAGGGCAAGCCCCAGGCGTTGACGTGGAACATGGGCACCACGGGCATCACCACATCGGTGGCCGAGCAGTTGAGGGCATCGGGCAGCGAAATACCCAGGGCGTGCAGCACCGTGGAGCGGTGCGAGTAGAGCACGCCCTTGGGCTGGTCGGTGGTGCCGGAGGTGTAGCAGAGCGAGCAGGCCGTGTTTTCGTCGAAGGTGGGCCAGGCGTAGTCGCCGGTTTCGGTTCCCAAGAAGTTTTCATAGCTGCACAGGCCGGGCAGGGCCGAGTCTTTGGGCAGGTGCTCGGGGCCGGCCATGAGCACCCATTTTTCCACGGTGGGGCACACGGGGGCCAGGCGCTCTACCAGGGGCAGAAAGGTGAGGTCGAAGAACAGCAGCCGGTCTTCGGCGTGGTTGATGATGAACACCAGCTGCTCGGGAAACAGGCGCGGGTTGATGGTGTGGCACACCGCCCCGATGCCGGCTACGCCATAGTACAGCTCGAAGTGCCGGTGGGTGTTCCAGGCCAGCGTGCCCACCCGGTCGCCGTTCTCGATGCCGAGTTTCAGCAGCGCCTGGGCCAGCTGCTTGCTGCGGTGGTTGGCCGCGGCGTAGGTGTAGCGGTGGATACCGCCCTCGGGCAGCCGCGACACAATTTCGGTATCGCCGTGCCATTTGGCGGCGTGCTCAATAATCGTGGCCACACGGAGCGGCTCGGCCATCATCAATCCTAGCATAGGGAGCGGAGTGGGAAGTAAAAGATGGCCGTAAGGTAGTAGCCCTTTGTCCATTTTCCGCAGGGCACCGAGGTATTCCCCACTACCGCACCGCCTCAATCGCCAGCTGCAGCAGCGACGAGCGTACGCTCAGCTCCGTCAGCTTATTGTTGGCGCGGCTGGGATGCACGCGGTTGGTGAGCAGCACTACCACCAAATCCTCCTTGGGCTCGACCCAGAAGTAGGTGCCCGTGAAGCCGGTGTGGCCGTAGCTGCTTTGAGAGGCGCTTTTGGCCGAGTTCACGCTGGGGTTGGCGGCAGGGCGGTCGAAGGCCAGGGCGCGGCGGTTGTCGGGGCAAAACTGGCAGCTGGTCCAGTTGGCCAGAATTTCCTTATCGAAGAGCTGCTGGCCGCCGTAGCGCCCGCCCCAGACGTAGGTCTGAGCGAGCTTGGCCACGTCGTTGGCATCGCCAAACAGGCCGGCGTGGCCCGAGAGGCCGCCGAGCAGGGACGCACCTTCGTCGTGCACCGTGCCGTGTAGCAGCTGCCGGCGGAAGGCCGAATCAACTTCCGTGGGCACGACACGAGCCAATGGGAACCGGCGCGTGGGCCGGAAGCCCAGCGTGGTAGCGCCCAGCGGCCCGTACACTTCCCGCTGCAAATAGGCATCAAGCGGCAGCCCCGAGCGGGCCTTCACCAGCTCCGGGTAGAGGATGAACGAGAGGTCGGAATACACGTAGCCGGGCTTTTCATTCAGCGGCGACTCCCCGATTTCCTTATAGATACGGGCCGGCAGGCTCTGGCGCGCCCACAGGCCCTGGGCCACCGGCAGCGGGAAGCGGGCCGACGAATCGGCCCGGAAATAGTGGCGGCGCAGGGCCCCGTTCTTCTTCGTGAGCTCCTTCCAGAACGGAATCCAGGCCTTGAGGCCGGCTTGGTGCGCCAGCACATCGCGCATCTTCAGATTGGCCTTGTTGGTACCGCGCAGGAAGGGGAAATAGCTACCCATCGTGCTATCGGGACTGAATTTGCGGTCGGCCTGCAGGCGGAGCAGCGCGGGCGTGGCGGCCATCAGCTTGGTCATGGAGGCCAGGTCGTAGAGGTCGTCGTTGCGCACGGGGCGCGGCCTGGACACTTCGTTTAATGAGGAATTAGGGATGAGGGATGAGGGGTTTTTCTGCTGGCGGGCCGCCTGCTTCGCTTGCCGCTTAGCCGCATTTCTTCCTTTAAATTCTTCATTCTTACTTCTTACTTCTTCATTGCGGGCAAAGCCCGCGTACGTCTGGTTGCCGTAGCTTTTGCGCAGCACCACCGTGCCGCGCCGGGCAATAACCACCTGCGCCCCCGGAAAGGCCTGAGCCGCCAGCGCCCGGCCCACCAGGCTGTCCACGCGGGCTTCGAGGCGGCCGTCCATGCCCGCGTCTTCGGGGTTGGCGTAGCGCAGGCGATAGTTGCCAGCGGTGCGCAGCCCGAAGCCCCGCGGGAGCTTATCCGACACCGTGACGGGCAGCCGGCCAGTGGCCGCAATGCCGCCAAAAATGGCCTGCGCGGCCAGGCTCTGGGCATTGGCGCTTTCCTGGTAGGCCAGAATAACGGCGGCGGCGCGGTCCAGGTCGCGCACCTTGGCCACGGCGTAGGCCGAGCCAAACACGCTGAGCACCAGCTGCTGCTTCTGGTCGAGCAGCTCGCGCAGCAGCATGTTGGTTTCGGGCGTGATGCCGAAGCTGGTGGCCGGCAGCCGGCCGAGGTTCTGCAATGAAACCAGAATGAGGTTGTAGGGCTTCAGGCCAGCGCGCAGCTTCATCAGCTCATCGAGCGTGGGCGCGGCCGTGGCGTGAAAGTGGGCCGTGGGCGCGTAGTCGGCCACGGTTTTTTGGAAATCCGTGGTGTCGCGCGGGCTGCCGCCCAGCACCAGCGTGGCAATGCGCAGCGTGTCGAGGCGCTGCAGCGGCAGCAGGCTTTTCTGATTGCGCAGCAGCGTGATGCTCAGCTCGGTGAGGCGGTGGCTGAGGTACTGGGCGTGGGGCGCGTTGAGGTCCTCGTACAGGTTTTTGGTGTTGATGGGCCGGTAGTGGTTCAGGCCGGCCCACTGCTTGAGGGCCAGCACGCGACGGCAATGCTCGTCAATTTCTTTCTGCGAAATCCGGCCGCTGTCCACGGCGATACGCACCATCCGGAGGGCAAGCGGAATGTTCTTGCTGAACTCCAGAATGTCGTTGCCGGCCATGAGGGCGCGCACGTCGGCCTCGCCGGGCGGAAACATGCTGATGACGCCCTTCATGTTCATGGCATCGGTGAAAACCAGGCCTTTGAACCCCATCTCCTCGCGCAGCACCCCCGTAATAATGGGCCGCGACAGCGTGCTCGGGCCCAGCACCGTGTCCAGGGCCGGCACGTTGAGGTGGGCCACCATCACACCGCCCAGGCCACCGGCCATGAGGCTGCGGAAAGGCGGCAGCTCCAGCGAATCGAGGCGGCGGCGGTCGACGCGCACCGTGGGCAGGGCCAGGTGCGAGTCGGCATCCACGTCGCCGTGGCCGGGAAAGTGCTTGGCCACGGCCAGGATGCCGGCGTCCTGCATGCCATTCATGTACTGGCGGCCATCGCGGGCCACGGCGGCCGGGTTTTCGCCCCAGCTACGGAAGCCGATGACCGGATTGGCCGGGTTATTATTCACGTCGACCACCGGCGCGAAGTTGACGTGCATGCCCAGGCGCTTGAACTGTCGGGCCACCTCGCGGCCCATATCGTAGAGCAGCATGGTGTCGGCGGCCCCGCCCAGGCTCATTTGGTACGGGAATTTCACCACGCTGTCGAGGCGCATGCCCGCGCCCCACTCGCCGTCCATGGCCACCAGCATCGGCACGCGGGCCTGGCTCTGGTAGCGGTTCAGCAGCCGCGCCTGCCGGCCGGGCCCACCCTGGAAAAAGATGAGCCCCCCGATACCATACTGCTGAATGAGCGTCGAAATAGAGTCCTCGTCAATGCGCTTGCGGTTGGAGTAGGCGGCCACCATGAAGAGCTGCGCGGCCCGCTGGTCGGGCGTGAGCACGCGCATCAGGCTATCGACCCAGGGCGAATGCAGGTAGCGGGTGAAGGCCGGGGCGCCGGGGGCCAGCACCGGGCGCGGAGGAGCTTTTTTGGCCCCATTGGCTCTGGGCCGGGCCGGAGCGGGCGTGGTGCGGCGCTGGGCATTGCCCAGCAAGGGTGCGGCCAGCAGCCAGCTCAACAATAAATACTTGAATATTGACAAGGCCTGATACGTTTTCGAAAGGGTGTTTTTTACACGAAAGTAACACGAGCCTGCACGAAGTACAGGGAGGCACAAGGCCTGGCTGCTAGCGGGTGCTGCCGTTGGCTTGGGCATCACTGTGAGAATGGGCCGGCAGGTTCCAACAACCCCGAAAACCTGTCAATGGCCTTGGTCAGGCATCAGGTTGAAATGTTTTTCCGGGTTTTGAACGCATCCAAGTAAAATCGCCATATCTGACTGAATAAGTATTAATTATCTAATATTTTGTTAAAAAATGTTTAATTCTTGCAATAACCAATGTAAATTAGCGAAGTCAAAACGCGTTTCACGATTTTTAAAACCAAATTCAAGCAATGAATTCTTTTATCCTCAACCACCTTTTTTCTGCGTCGCCAAAACTCTTTATTATTGCCTTAACCGTGTTTGGGACTCAGGAATCTTCTGCCCAGAGCCTTACCAAAAAAAGCCAGGATTTTTCGGGTGCCGTGCCTACGCCAAGCACCTATGTGACCTCATCTACTGCCGCCAGCGCGACCAACTCCGGAGCAGCCGGCTACTTCACCCCTAATTTTACGCAGCCCGGCTTCGGGGCTTTTGGCGTATCTGACCAGAATGCCAGCACTACCGCTAATGTTATTCCGGTAGTTTTTGCCGACCAGGTATTCCAGGCAGGCTCCACTGGCAACGAGGTAACTTTCCAGCTGGGCCAGGAAGGGCAGTTTGGTTTCGATAATAATAACAGCGTGCGGGTAGGCGTGTCGCTGAACGGTGGGGCGCCGGTTACGGCCTTGACAATCCTTGGCCCTAACAGCAATGCCGCTCCTAAATTCGCCATTGGTCAAGGCGCTTCTGCCTCCGGTTCTTATGCCACTCCCAACACAGTTACGCAGGGGACAATTGCTACGTCCCAAAATCCAAACGCAGGTAGCATTGCTAACTTCACCGTCAATCTGCCAAATTTCACTACCAGAACAACCGTGGGTGTGACCATCACCATCAGTGCAGCCAGAAGGTCTATCGTGCTCATCAGCAACGTTATCATTTCCTCAGACTCCCCCCTGCCCGTCGAGCTCACCCGTTTCGCGGCCACGGCCAAAGGCCAGGGCGTGACCGTGGACTGGGCTACCGCCAGCGAGAAAAACAGCGACCGTTTCGAAGTCCAGCGCAGCGCCACTGGCGAAGCGTTCGAGACCGTAGGCACGGTGAAAGGGCAGGGCAATACCAGCAGCACTCACGCCTACACGCTCGTGGACAGCCGCCCGCTCGCCGGCCGCTCCTACTACCGCCTGCGTCAGGTTGATACCGATGGCACCACCGCCTACTCGCCGGTAGTGGCCGTGCAGCTGCGGGCCGAACTAGCCGTATACCCCAACCCCAGCGCGGGCATTGTGACGCTGCCGGCTGCATTAGGAGACGTGCGCTACCGCCTTCTCAACACCATTGGGCAAACCCTGCTCAGCGGCCAGGCCACCGGCAACGACCAACTGGACCTGTCGAAGCTCGCGAAAGGCACCTTCTTCCTGGAGCTCACCGGGGAAGCGGGCCGCACCACCCAGCGCCTGGTGCGCGAATAACGCCTCCCGCATTTTACAGCTTGTGCCTCAAAGCCCGGCCTTCCGTTAGCGGACGGCCGGGCTTTTTTGGTGTTTACTCGTAATAGCTTGGGTACCGGTCTCTTCTTCGCTCCTATCGCCATGTTCAATCCGTCTTTTTTCCTCCGCGCCGTACGGGCGCATGCAGCCGTGTTGGCTGGCGCTTTATACCTGGGGGCCTGCAGCAGCGGCGCGCCTCTCGAGCAAGCCAGCGGGGGCCAGGGCCTCGCCACGGCCGTGCCGCTCGACACCACGGCCACGCTGCCCACCGAAGCCTGCGGCCTGCTCACGCCCGGCGAGGTGGCGGCGCTCACCGGCCGGGCGGTGCGGCAGCAGACCCAAGGCGAGGCCTGCCGCTTCGTGGAAGCCAACCAACCCGCCAGCCCCGATGCCGTGGTGCTGGTGTCGTTTCGGCCGGCCGCCGCGTTTCAGATTGCCCGGGCCGGCAACGACTTGCGCCGCCGCAACATGGTGCCCGTTACGGGGCTGGGCCGCGAGGCGTATTACGATGACGACCACGGCGATTTGTACGTGCAGCTGCCCGACCGCACGCTGGTTATCGGCATGCCGCGCCGCGTGAAGGACCGGGCGCGCGAGCGGATTGCGCCGGAGCTGGCTCGGCTGGCGGTGGCCCGGCTGGCCCAGCGGCGGTAAGCGCGCCAACTCCCCTCCTTACCAAGGAGGGGACATCAAGCCAAAGGGTTGATTGGGGTGGTTGTGGCGTTGAACGGATGTTAAGCAAGCAGTCAGTATTAAAACCACAATAAAATGACTTTCAATACATTACTAATAAGAAAGCGTTAAATTAATTTGGCTAACCACCTAATGAACACTGTTTGGCAACGACTGTGAACGAAGCTCGCGCAACGCCACCAACCACCCCAGCTGCCGCTTCGCGTCAGCATCCCCTCCTTGGTAAGGAGGGGAGCCTGCCGTTTCGTAGCTTGCGGCACATTCAACCCCGCTCATGAAAAAACTTGCCCTGGCCGGCCTTGTCGCGGCCGCGCTCACCACGGCCTGCAACCAGACCAAAACCACCGAAACCGCTACCTCCGGTGCCAATAACGAAACCGGGGCGGCCGCCGACTCGACCTCGGGCCTGCCGGGCCTGTTCACCAGCTACTGGGAGCAGCAGTCGCGCCTCGACCCGCTCTCGGCCACGGCGTATGGCGACAACCGCTACAACAACCAGCTGCCCAACAACCAGACCCGCGCCTTCCGCGACACCATGCGCGTGTTCTACCAGGGCTACCTCGATAAGCTGCAAAAGTTTGACCGTGAGAAGCTCAACGACAACGATAAAATCAGCTACGACATCTTCGAGTACGAGATGAACCACGGCCTGGCCGGGCTCAAGCTCAACTCCTGGATGATGCCGGCCAACCAGTTCTACGGCCTGCCCATCTCGCTGGGCCAGTACGGCGCGGGCCAGGGCAACCAGCCCTTCAAAACGGTGAAGGACTACGAAAACTGGCTGGGCCGGGTGCGCGGCTTCACGGGCTGGACCGACTCGGCCATCGCCAACTTCCGGGTGGGCCTGCGCACCGGCGTGGTGCTGCCCAAGGTGCTGGTGCAGCGCATGATACCCCAGCTGCTGGCCAAGGACATCGTAGTAACCGACCCCACCCAGAGCCTGTACTACGGCCCCATTACCCGCCTGCCCCAGGATTTTTCGGCGGCGGATAAAACCCGGCTCACGGAGGCCTATAAAAAGGCCATTCTAACGGAGCTGGTGCCCGCTTACCAGAAGCTGGGCACGTTTATGCAAACCGAGTACCTGCCCAAGGCCCGCGCCACGAGCGGCATCGACGCCGTGCCCGGCGGCAAGGAGATTTACGCCTACGACGTGAAATACGAGACGACGACCGACAAGACGCCGGCCGAAATCTACCAGACCGGTTTGAGCGAAGTGGCCCGCATCCGGGCCCAGATGGAGGCCATCAAAACCGAAGTCGGCTTTAAGGGCGACCTGCCGGCTTTCTTCAAATACCTGAACACCGACGCGAAATTCCGACCCTACAAGAAGCCGGAGGAAGTGCTGGCCGCCTTCGAAAACATCCACCAGCGGATGCTGCCCAACCTGCAGAAGATGTTCGGCCGCACGCCCAAAACGCCGTTTGAGATTCGCGAAACGGAGAAGTTTCGCGAAGCCTCGGCCTCGGCCGAGTACAACCAGGGGTCGCCGGACGGCACGCGGCCGGGCATTTTCTACGTGCCGATTCCGGACGCCACCAAGTTTGCCACCACCTCGGGCATGGAGTCGCTGTTTCTGCACGAGGCCATTCCGGGCCACCACTACCAGATTTCGCTGCAGCAGGAAAGCACCGGTCTGCCCAAGTTCCGGCGCTTCGGCGGCCAGAATGCTTATGTAGAGGGCTGGGCGCTGTATTCGGAAAGCCTCGGGCCGGAGCTGGGCCTGTTTAAAGACCCGTACCAGCGCATGGGGGCCATGGGCGACGAGATGCTGCGCGCCGTGCGCCTGGTGGTGGACACCGGCCTGCACTCGCGCCAGATGACCCGCGAGCAGGCCATTGCCTACCTGCTGGCCAACCTGAGCACCACGCCCGACGAGGCCACCTCGGCCATCGAGCGCTACATGGCCATTCCGGGCCAGGCCCTGGGCTACAAAATCGGTCAGCTCAAAATCCGGGAGCTGCGCGCCAAATACGAGAAGCAGCTCGGCAGCAAGTTCAACCTCAGCAACTTCCACGACGAGCTGCTGAAGGATGGCTCGATGCCGCTGGCGGTGCTGGAGAAGAAAATGGATGCCTGGGCGGCGAAGCAATAAGCAGTCGGATATATACTAATCACGAAGCGGATTGCGAGAATGATGTAGAGACGCAAAGCATTCTGTAATGGGTATAGCTGCCAAAAACCCCGCCCGGATTATTCCGGCGCGGGGTTTTTTGGCATAAAAACGAGGAATTCTACGCCTATTTATGTAGCTTGCCCGCTTATTCAACGGTTGATGACGCGTTTTTTTACTATTTTGCTGTCCGCCTGGTGCCTGGCGGCCTACCCGGCCGGAGCCCAGCTATCGCCCGGCAACTCTACTTCCTCGACGCTCCTGACGGGCTTGTTCAACGATTATTGGGAAGGCCGGGCCCGTTTGTTTCCGCTGATGGCTACTTCCCAGGGCGACAACCGCTACAACGACCGCCTGCCCAACGACCAGACCCGCGCCTTCCGCCAGCAGCAGGTGCGCTTCTACCGCCGCTACCTCAACGACCTGCTCAACATTGACCGCGCCCGCCTCCGGGCCGACGACAAGCTCAGCTACGACATCTTTCAGTACGAAATGCGCAGCCGCCTGGAGGGCCTGCGGCTGAATACGTGGATGATGCCGTTCGCGCAGTTTTACAGCCTGCCCACCACGCTGGGGCAGCTGGGCGCGGGCACGGGCGCGCAACCCTTCCGCACGGTGAAGGACTACGACAACTGGCTGGCCCGGGTGGGCCGGTTCCCGGTGTGGGCCGACTCGGCCATCGGTAACTTCCGGCAGGGCATGCGTACTTCCGTGGTGCTGCCCCGCAGCCTGGTGCTGAAAATGGTGCCCCAGCTGCAGGCCCAGGTCACCGCCGACGCCACCAGGAGTCTGTTTTACGGGCCTATTACGCGCCTGCCGGCCAGTTTTTCGGAAGCTGACCGCGCCCGCCTCACCGCCGCTTACCAACAGACCATTGCCACGCAGCTGGTGCCCACGTACCGCAAGCTGGCCGAATTCCTGCAAACCGAGTACCTGCCCCAGGCCCGCGGCACCTCCGGCCTGGCCGATGTGCCCGGTGGGGCCGAAATGTACCGCTACGACGTGCGCCTGATGACCACCACCGACCGACCGCCGGAGGCCATCTACCAAACCGGCCTGGCGGAGGTAAAGCGCATTCGGGCCGAGATGGAGGCCGTGAAAAAGCAGGCCGGCTATAAGGGCAGCCTGAGCGGCTTCTTCAACTCGCTCACTTCCAACAGCAAATACACGCCCTACAAGTCGCCGGAGGAGGTGTTGAACGCCTTCCGGGGCATTCAGGCCCGCATCGCGCCCAAGCTGCCCCGGCTGTTTGGCCAGGCCCCAAAGTCGCCGTTTGAAATCCGACAGACCGAAGCCTTCCGTGCCGCCACGGCCTCGGCCGAGTACAACCGTGGCACGCCCGACGGCTCGCGCCCGGGTATCTTCTACGTGCCGATTCTGGACGCTACCAAGTTCAACGTCACCTCGGGCATGGAGTCGTTGTTTCTGCACGAAGCCATTCCGGGGCACCACTACCAGCTGTCGTTGCAGCAGGAAAACACCAGCCTGCCCAAGTTCCGGCGCTTTGCCTCTTACCCGGCCTTCAGCGAGGGCTGGGCCCTGTACTGCGAAAGCCTGGGCAAAGAGCTGGGCCTGTACACCGACCCCTACCAACGCATTGGCGCACTGGGCGATGAGATGCACCGCGCCCTCCGCCTGGTGGTGGATGTGGGCATCCACGCCAAGGGCATGAGCCGCGAGCAGGCCATCGACTACATGATGGCCAACGAGCCCATCAGCGAGCAGGCCGCCACCGCCGAAATAGAGCGCTACATGGCGCTGCCCGGCCAGGCCCTGGCCTACAAAACCGGGGCCCTGAAGCTGCGCGAGCTGCGCACGCGCTATGAGAAGCAGCTCGGCCTGAAGTTCAACCTGCGGGCTTTTCACGACGAAATTCTGGCCGGCGGCTCCATGCCCCTGGCCATTCTGGAGCGCCGCATAGACGCCTGGGCGGCCCGCCAGCGGTAAGGCGGGTCGGCGGGGACTTTTGAGGCGAAGCGGCGTTTGTCAGCCGGCGCTTACCTAGAGCTGTTTCTGCCTTAATTACAAATGCACACTGACCCTGAAACTACTCCAATTTCCTCCTACAGCAGTTTCCAAGTCCATATACAGAGTTAAAAGTTGAGAGTTAAAAATCAGACGTATTGGGTTTTAACTTTTAACTCTCAACTTTTAACTGTTTTCAAAAATGTACACTGACTCGGAAACTGCTATAAAAATCCCACCTATGCGTATGACGCTCTCTCCTTCCCCCCGCCGGTTGGCCGGTTTCCTGGCCACGCTCGGCCTGGCCTTCACCCTGATTCCCACCCCTGCTGTGGCCCAACAACCTGCTCCCGCCGCGACGGCCACGGCTCGCGCCGACCAGTCGCCGCTGCTTGCGCCCTGGGCCGGTGCCCACGGCGGCGTGCCGGCGTTCGACAAGATAAAAGTGGCCGACTTTAAGCCCGCGCTGGAAGTGGCCATGGCTGAGAACCTGGCCGAAATCGCCGCCATTGCCAACAACTCGCAGGCTCCTACTTTCGACAATACCATTGCGGCGCTGGAGCGCAGTGGCCAGACCCTCACCCGCGTATCGACGGCTTACGACATCTGGAGCAGCACGCTGAACGACGCGGCATTCAGCGCCGTGGAAACGGAGATGGCCCCCAAGCTGGCGGGTTTCTACGACCAGATTTCGCAGAACTCGGCGCTGTTCAAGCGCATTGAGGCGGTGTATAATGCGCCCGCTACCAAGAAGCTCACGCCCGAGCAGCAGCGGCTGGTGGAAGTGCGCTACAAGGAATTTGTGCGCTCCGGCGCCAGGCTCGATGCCACGGCCAAAGCGCGGCTCTCGCAAATTAACCAGCAGCTGGCCGGGCTTTTCACCAACTTCTCGCAGAACGTGCTGACTGACGAGGCCGACTCGGTACTGGTGCTGAAAACCGATAAGGACCTGGGCGGGCTGTCGGCTTCGCTGCGCGACGCGGCCAAGGCCACAGCCGGCACCCGCAAGATTGCGGCGGCGGGTGTCATCACCAACACCCGTTCCAGCATCGACCCGTTCCTGACCTATTCCGACCAGCGCGGATTGCGCGAAAAGGCCTGGCGCATGTTCACGAACCGCGGCGACAACGGCGGCGCGCACGACAACAACGCCATTATTACCGAAATTCTGCAGCTGCGGGCCGAGCGCGCCAAACTGCTGGGCTACGCCACCCACGCCCACCTGCGCCTCGACAACACGATGGCCAAAACGCCCGAAGCCGCCATGAAGCTCATGGAGCAGGTGTGGAAGCCCGGCGTGGCCCGCGTGAAAGAAGAAGTGGCCGATATGCTGGCTCTGGCCAAAAAGGAAGGAGCTCCGGCCAACTTCAAAATTGAGCCCTGGGACTACCGCTACTACGCCGAAAAAGTGCGCAAGGCCCGCTACGACCTCGACCAGAACGAGGTGAAGCAGTACCTGCAGCTCGACAAGATGCGCGAGGGCATGTTCTGGATGGCCGGCGAGCTGTTCAACTTCGCCTTTGTGCCCGTGACCGACGTGCCCGTGTACCACCCCGATGTGAAGGCGTGGCAGGTAAACGACAAAACCACCGGCAAGCAGATTGGCCTCTGGTACTTCGACCCCTACGCCCGGCCGGGCAAAAACTCGGGGGCCTGGATGAATGCCTACCGCAACCAGGAGCGCATGGATGGCAAGGCCGTGATGACCATCGTATCGAACAACTCCAACTTCGTGAAGGGCAAGGAAGGCGAGCCCGTGCTCATCTCCTGGACCGACGCCACGACGCTGTTTCACGAGTTTGGCCACGCCCTGCACGGGCTGTCGAGCAACGTGACGTACCCCACGCTCTCGGGCACCAGCGTGGTGCGCGACTACGTGGAATTCCCGTCGCAGGTGCTCGAAAACTGGCTGGCCACGCCGGAAGTGCTCAACCAGTTTGCCCTGCACTACCAGACCGGCAAGCCCATTCCGCAGGCCTTGGTCGACCGCATCAACAAGGCCAGCACCTTCAACCAGGGATTTGAAACCACCGAGGCCATTTCCAGCGCCCTCATCGACATGAAGCTGCACCTGGCCGGCACCCAGCAGATTGACCCCGATAAGTTCGAGCGCGAAACCCTGGCCCAAATGGGCATGCCCTCCGAGCTGGTGATGCGCCACCGTACGCCGCAATTCTCGCACGTTTTCTCTTCGGATGGCTACTCGGCCGGCTACTACTCCTACCTGTGGTCGGTGGTGCTGGCGGCCGATGCCTTCAGCGCGTTCACCGAAGCCGGTGGGCCCTACGACAAGGCCGTGGCCGCCCGGCTGCGCAAAAACGTCTTCACGGTGGGCAACACCATTGACCCCGCCGCCGGCTACCGCGCCTTCCGCGGCCGCGACCCCAGGATTGACGCCCTGATGAAGAAGCGCGGCTTCCCCATGGCCGGTGCCAAAACCGGCGGCAAGCTGGGGCCCGGCAAGCCGGTTGAGGTGCCGCCCAAGGTGCCGGTGCGCCGCAAGTAGCCGCTAAAACGGTCCGGTCCGACCGGTCGTCGTGAGGATGAAATCGTTGTGACTTAAACCGGTCGGACCGCCAAGGGCGGTTTCAGGGTCAGTGCACAGTTTTCAAAGGAAGTAAAAAGGAAGAATTAAAAATTTGTAAGTCAGGTTTTTAATTCTTCCTTTTTACTATTGCACGCGAGTTGCCTCGGCTACGCTTGGCATGACGTTCCTTATTTTCGGTTTTTCCTCATGACGCCTTCTGCCGCCGCTGCCGCAACTCAAGCTTCCCCTGTCACTGCCGCATCTGCCCGCTTCCCCCGCGCCGTGCCCTTCATCATCGGCAATGAAGTGGCCGAGCGGTTCAGCTATTATGGCATGCGGGCCATTCTGCCCACGTTTCTGGTGGCGCAGTTCTTCAACCCCACGCACAGCGCGGCTCTGACGGTGGTGGCCGAGGCCCAAGCCAACGATTTCGTGCATTCCTTCGCGGCGCTGGGCTATGCGCTGCCGGTGCTGGGCGCGTTGCTCGCCGATTGGGTGCTGGGCAAGTACCGCGTTATTCTCTACCTCTCGCTGCTGTACTGCGTGGGGCACGCGCTGCTGGCCGCTTTTGTCGATGATTTAAACGGCTTCCGGCTGGGCCTGCTGGTGGTGGCCGTGGGCATGGGCGGCATCAAATCGAGCGTGACGGCCAACCTGGGGGACCAGTTCTCGCGGGCCAATGCCCACCTGCTGCCCAAGGCCTACGGCTGGTTTCAGCTGGCCATTGATGTGGGCGCGGCCTTGTCCACGGCCTTTATTCCCGAACTATACGCCCGCTACGGGCCTGCCGTGGCCTTCGGCGTGCCGGGTTTGCTGATGGGCGCGGCGGCCCTCACCTTCTGGCTGGGCCGGCGGCATTACGTGCGTGTGCCCCCCACCGGCTTGCTGCGCGGCCTACGCGAAACCCTGGGGCCGGGCGAGAGCCGCGCCGCCCTGCGCCGGGTGGGCGCGGTGTTCGTCTTCATCCCCGTGGTGTGGGCGCTCTACGACCAAAGCGTGAGCGAGTGGGTACTGCAGGCGGCCCACCTCAACCGGGAGCTGTGGCCCGGCTACGCCCCGCGGCCCGAACAGATTCAGATTCTGGGCATTGTGTTCGGCATTGGGCTGAATCCGCTGCTCACCTACCGCATCTACCCGGCGCTGGAGCGGCGCGGGATTCGGGCTACGCCGCTGCGGCGCATGGGCGCGGGCATGGTGATTCTGGCCAGCTCAATGGTGATTATTGCCGGCGTCCAGCACGGGCTCGATACCGGGGGCAGCCCCTCGGTGTGGTGGCAGGTACTGGCGTATTTTGTGGTGGCGGGCGGCACGCTCATGGTGGCCGTTACGGGGCTGGAGTACGCCTACACGCACTCGCCACCGGGCATCAAGAGCCTGGTGACGTCGCTGTGGCTGCTCACCATCGCGGGCGGCAATTTCTTTCTGGCTTTGATGAGTGGCAGCATTGCGGCGGGCGGCTTTTTCGCCCGGTTTCAGGGCGCGAGCTACTACTGGTTTTTTGTGGGGCTGATGGCCGTGAACGTGGCCCTGTTTGCCCTCGTCGCCTCGCGGCTGAAGGAAAAAACGTACGTCGGGCTCGAACCCGTTGAACCCTTGTTAGCTTAGCCGTTCATTCCATCTAATTTTTAATGATGACCCTATCCCGTTCTGCTCGTGGCCTGCTGCTGGCGGGCCTGGCGCTGGCCGCTCCCCTGGCCGCCTCGGCCCAAAAAAAACCCGCTGCCAAAGCCACCAACGCCGCAGCCGCCATTCGCGAATCCGACATTAAGCGCGACCTGTTTGCGCTGGCCAGCGATAAGTACCGGGGCCGCGAGGGCGGCACGCTCGATGAGCTGAAAGCCTCGGTGTGGCTCGCCGACCAGATTCGGGCCACCGGCATGCTGCCGGCTGGCGACGACGGCACCTACTTCCAGTGGTTCAACCTGCAGCGCACCCGGCTAAACAAAAGCAGCACGCTGCGCATCGGCACCCATGAAATCAAGCTGAATGAGGATGGTTTGGTAACGGCCCCCACCAACGCCAGCGTGAACGCCCCGCTCGTGTTCGTGGGCACCGGCTCACCGGCCGAGCTGGCCAAAGTCGACATCAAGGGCAAGGCCGTGGCGGTGCAGATTGCCGGTGCGCCCACCGATGGCATCAGCTACCGGCGCTACGTGTTTGGCAAGTTTGCCGGGCAGGCCGGCGAACTGGTGAAGGCTGGCGCGGTGGCCGTGGTGTTCGTGTCGGATGCCAAGCAACAGGACCTCTACGACCACTGGAGCCACGTTTTTGAGCGCGGCCGCTACAGCCTGCCCGGCGCGGCCAGCACCAGGGTATTGAGCACGCCGCCGGTGGTGTGGCTGCCCGCCAGTGCCGCCAGCTGGGTGCAGCAGGCCGGTCAGCAATTCAGCACCGAGCTGAAGGTGGAGAGCTTCCAGTACCCATCGGTGAATATCGTGGCCAAGATGCCCGGCACCGACGCGCAGCTGAAAAAAGAGTACGTCCTCTTCAGCACCCACCAGGACCACGACGGCGTGCGCGCGCCCATAGCCGGCGACTCGATTTATAACGGGGCCGACGATAACGCCACCGGCTGCGCGGCCCTGCTGGCCATCATGCGGGCGTTTAAGCAGCAGCCGGGCCGCCGCTCGGCCCTGTTCGTGTACCAGGGTGCGGAGGAACGCGGCCTCATTGGCTCAACGTATTTTTCGGCCCACCCCACGGTGCCGCAATCGTCCATCGTGGCCGTGCTAAACGCTGAGATGATGGGCCGCAACGCCCCCGACAGCGCCGCCCTGCTGGGCTCCACCCCGCCTCACCTGAACTCTTCCGACCTCGTGAAAACCGCGCTGGCCGCCAACCAGGCCGGCCCTAAGTTCAAGCTCGATACCGAGTGGGACAAGCCCACCCACCCCGAAGGCTGGTACTTCCGCTCCGACCACCTGCCGTATGCGCGCCTCGGCATCCCGGCAATTATGTACACCTCGCTGCTGCACGTTGACTATCACACGCCCCGCGATGAGGCCGCCCGCATCGACTACGCCAAGCTGACGCGCATGACTACGTGGATGTACCTCACCGGCTGGGCCGTGGCCAACCGCACCGCCCCGCCGGCGCGGGAGCCCGGCTTCAAGCTGGAGCGGTAGAGCCCGCTTCCCCGGTCTGACCGCCCTAGGCGGTCTGACCGGTTGAAGGACCACCGATTGACAACCGCGACTCCCTGCCAACGGCATCGCCCTCCCCAAAAACCGGTGAAACCGCCTAGGGCGGTCTGACCGGTGGAGCCGCGCTATTGGCTGTTGCGAATGAGGGCGGCGTAGAACTGCACCATTTTCGGGTAGTTCGCCACGGGCATGCGCTCGTTGTTGCCGTGCATGCTCTCGATGGCTTCCTGGTTCATCTGCGCGGGTAGGAAGCGGTACACGTTGGGGCTGAGGGCGGCGTATTGGCGCGCGTCGGTGGTGCCCACCACAACGTAGGGGGCCACAATGGCCGCCGGAAACACGCTACGAATGGTGCGGTGCAGCCGCTGAAACGCCGGCGCGGCGGGGTCCGATATCGGCGAGGGCGCGCTGGCGTTGGGCAGTACCTTGATGCTGATTTTTTCGTCATCGATAATGCGGCACACCTCGCGCACCACGCCGGCCACCGAGTCGCCGAGCAGCAGGCGGAAGTTGACGGTAGCTGTGGCGTCAATCGGCAGCACGTTGTCTTTAGCCCCGGCCCGGAAGATGGTGGGCGCGATGGTAGTGCGCAGCGTGGCGTTGCCGGAGGGCGTGGCGGCCAGAATTTTCTTGATGATGCCCCCGAACAGCCAGCGGTTGGCGAATACCAGCCGCAGGCCCAGCGGCACTTCCGAGGCCAGGTAATCAAGCAGGTGGTCGTCGCCGCCCTCCAGTCGGGCCGGGAAGGAGTGCTGCTCCAGTTTCACCACGGCGGCCGCCACTGCCCCGATGCTCGTCTGGGCCGGGGGCATGGAGGAGTGGCCGCCCTGGCCGGTGGCCGTGAGCTCCAGGGTGAGGTAGCCTTTTTCGCTGATGCCTACTAGCGCCACGGCTTTTTTGAGACCGGCCACGCCGTCGGTTTTCACCAAGCCGCCTTCGTCGAGTACGTATTCACACCGGGTTCCACGCCGGGCCAGCTCGGCCGAAATTACCCTGGCCCCGCGCTGGCCTGAGCTTTCCTCATCCTGCCCGAAGGCCAGCAGCACGGTGCGCGTGGGCTTGTAGCCGGTGCCGAGTAGGTACTCCACGGACTCAAGTTGGGCGAGCACGCTGGCTTTGTCATCGAGGGTGCCGCGGCCGTAGAGGTAGCCGTCGGCCTGCGCGCCGGCGAAGGGCGGCCGGGCCCACTTGCCGGCGGTGCCGGGCAGCACGGGCACCACGTCGTAGTGGCCCAGCAGCAGCACGGGCTTCAGGGCCGGGTTGGTGCCGGGCCAAGTGAAGAGCAGGCCGTATTGGTTGAATTTTTCGAGCTTGAGCTGGGCAAAAACCTGCGGAAACGCCTGACGCAGGTAGCGGCCGAAACGCCCGAACTGGGCCGTATCGGTCTGGGCGAAGTCGGTGGTGGAAACGGTGGGAATACGCACCGCCCCCGCCAGGCGGGCCAGGGCTGAATCTGCAACCGGCACGGCCGGCGCGGCCGGCACCGCCCCCAGCTGGTGCGAGGGCAGCCGCAGGGTATTAACCACCAGCACCACCAGCAGTAGTAGAACCCCCAGCCCCAGCAGGCGTAAAAAGAAGCGCATGTATTTGCAGAAAATCAGGTTGAAAAGATGTCGCCAAGGTAGGGCCCAAACCGCGTTGCGCGGTACTACCGCTACCCCGCCCGAACAATTGCCCGGCCCGGCGGTATTGCCCCTGCCCTTTATCCTGCTTCCCACTCCCCGCTCCCATTCCATGCGCCACCTCACCGCCGCCGACATCCAGGCCTTCGACAAACTTTACCGCCTCAACCTCGTCAATGGCCTGCCCGGCTTCAAGCCCGCCAACCTGGTGGGCACCGCCGCCCCCGACGGCGCGACCAACCTGGCCGTGTTCAGCTCGGCCCTGCACCTGGGTTCCGACCCGGCATTGCTGGGCCTCGTGACGCGGCCCACCACCGTGCCCCGCCACACCTACGCCAACCTGAAAGCCAGCGGCTGCTACACCCTCAACCACGTGCCCGAGGCCCTGGCCGCCCAGGCGCACTACACCTCCGCCAATTTTCCCGACAACGTATCGGAGTTTGACGAATGCGGCTTCACGGCCGTGTACCGCGACAACTTTCCCGCGCCCTACGTAGCCGAAAGCCCGCTCAGCATTGGCCTGCGGCTGCTGGAGGAGCACCACATCAGCAACGGCACCGTGCTGCTGGTGGGCACCGTGGAGCACGTGTACCTGCGCGAAGACGGCCTGCGCGACGACGGGACGCTTGACCTCGTGGCGCTGGGCAGCGCCAGCATCTCGGGCCTCGATGGCTACCACGCCGTGCTGCCGCCGGTGCGCTTCGGCTACGCCCGGGTGGGGCAGCCGCCGGTGGCGCAATAGCGGCAAGGTGCCGCCATACGAACGCGAAAAGGCCCGCTACTAACGCAGTAGCGGGCCTTTTCAGTTATAGTGTCGGGGCCGGAAATAGGTTGACAGCTTTCCCAAAAGATGTCATGAAAACTGAGTTTGAGCCGCGTGTGCGGCGTAGTCAGCGCGACTACAGTTTGCCCTTTAAATTGGCCGTGGTGGGTGAAGT
>NZ_BAABDI010000029.1:0-66368 GCF_039539545.1 Hymenobacter antarcticus
GACTTCACCCACCACGGCCAATTTAAAGGGCAAACTGTAGTCGCGCTGACTACGCCGCACACGCGGCTCAAACTCAGTTTTCATGACATCTTTTGGGAAAGCTGTCAACCTATTTCCGGCCCCGACAAACTCGGCAAACAAGCCTGGTAGTCCTGCACCCTATCGCCTTCTACAGATGCCGGAAATTTCTGATTTTTCTCCCTCGGTTGCCAAAAAAGCGCTGCCCTGCGACACCAAGCTAAAGGCTTCTGCTCCCCATACCTGGACCTGGGAACCGCTCTAAATGCCTGATGCATACATCCACAAAGCACACCTCCGGCTCCTGTCGACTAGCAGCTCGCGGGCCGTCAACTTGTACGCCCTCATCCTCGATGCGGTACCCTACAAATAAAGAGCCTCATTTGCATACTGCAAATGAGGCTCTTTTGTACCAGAGACGGGACTCGAACCCGTACTTCCTTAGGAAACAGCATTTTAAGTGCTGCGTGGCTACCGGTTACACCACTCTGGCGCGGCTTTGATTCTTGCCCCGGTAATTATCGGTTAGTGCATGGCAGTTGGGGCAAAGTAACTGCAAGTTAGCAAGTCGATGGTCATTATTGATGCCGTTGGTGTGGTGAAGCTCTAATGGAATAGGCTCATCTTGCCATTCAGCCAACCCACAACGCTCGCACTTACCCGCTTTAAGTCCATATTCAATCAGCCGGTTACGCAACCGGCTGGAAGACGTGTAAAGCGAATTCTCGATTAAAATTCCCTCCCAGGAAAATGGCTGACCTAACATGCGGAAGCGCGGTCCCACGTTCCAGGCCGCCCCCGTGAAATGGCTCGTATCCAAGCCCAGCCGGGCAATGCGGCTATGCACCGTTTTGTAGTTGCCCCCAGCCGGCACCAGCCCGATGCGGCCCAGCACCTGCCGGACCGACAGGCTCCCGGCCACCGCGGCCCGAAATTCGTCATCGGTGCTCAGACACTTTCGCTTGGCCGCCATCAGGAAAGAGGGTAAACAAAAAACGCTGCCCGAAGACAGCGTTTTTTTTATTTTGGAGCGGGAGACGAGGTTCGAACTCGCGACCTCGACCTTGGCAAGGTCGCGCTCTACCAACTGAGCTACTCTCGCAGGAGGTTCAGAACAATTTTCGTTGTGCTGAATGGTGCGACAAAGGTAAGGTGATTTTTTGGGGAAGCAAGTAGCAGGTGTGGAAATTTTGATTCCAGAGGCCTTTCTGCTTCATTTTCAGGCCCAAAAAGTTAATCTTTCCCTAATGTCAGCTTCAATTCGTTCAGCTTCATCAGCGCTTCGATGGGCGTGAGCGTGTTCACGTCGAGGTGCTGGAGCAGCTCACGGATGCGCTCCAGGGCCGGGTCGCTGGGCTCGAAGATGCTAAGCTGGGCGCGCGGGGCCGTGGCCACGGCGGCGGTGGCGCGGGGCTTGGGCGAATGAGTAACTGAGTGAGTGAGTGAATTGGGAGTAGGCGTGGGTGCTTTTTCGGCGGGCAGGCCGGCCAGCACGTCGTCGAATTCCGTCGGCACGCTGTCTTCGGCCCCGGCGCTGGCGCGCTCTACTTCGAGGTGGTGCATGATTTCGTTGGCGCGGAGCACCACGCTGGTAGGCATGCCGGCCAGCCGCGCCACGTGGATGCCAAAGCTGTGCTCGGAGCCGCCGGGCTGCAGCTTGCGCAGGAAGAGGATGCGGCCATCGGCCTCCTTCACGGCTACGTTGTAGTTGCGGACGCGGGGGCAGTCGTCGGCCAGCTGGTTCAGCTCGTGGTAGTGCGTGGCAAACAGGGTTTTGGCCTTGGCTTTGGGGTTATTGTGCAGGTGCTCCACGATGGCCCAGGCGATACTGATGCCATCATACGTGCTGGTGCCGCGCCCAATTTCGTCCATCAGCACCAGGCTCCTGTCCGAGAGATTGTTCAGAATGGAGGCGGTTTCAGTCATCTCCACCATGAAGGTGCTTTCGCCCTTGCTCAGGTTGTCGGAAGCACCCACGCGGGTAAAAATCTTGTCGATGATGCCCACGGTGGCCGCGTCGGCGGGCACGAACGAGCCAATCTGAGCCAGCAGCACGATGAGGGCCGTCTGGCGCAGCAGGGCCGATTTACCGGCCATGTTGGGGCCGGTTATCACCACAATCTGCTGGTCGTTCTGGTCGAGGCAGATGTCGTTGGGAATGTAGCTTTCGCCGGGCGGCAGCTGGCGTTCGATAACCGGGTGGCGGCCGGCGCGGATGTCGAGCACCGTGCCGTCGTTCACCACGGGCTGCACGTAGCGCTGCTGCCGGGCGGTGAGGGCAAAGCTGGCCAGACAGTCCATCACGCCAATGGCGCGGGCATTCTGCTGAATCTGGGGCACGAAATCGAGCGCGGCCAGCACCAGGTCGTTGTAGATGCGCTGCTCAATCACAAAGAGCTTTTCCTCGGCATTTAGGATTTTCTCCTCGTAGGTTTTCAGCTCCTCGGTCACGTAGCGCTCGGCGTTCACCAGCGTTTGCTTGCGAATCCATTCGGCGGGCACTTTGTCTTTGTGGGAGTTGGTGACTTCCAGATAGTAACCAAATACCCGGTTGTAAGCCACTTTCAGCGACGAAATACCGGTATTGCGCTGCTCGCGCATTTGCAGCTGCAAGAGGTAGTCTTTGCCCGAAAAGGCCAGGGCGCGCAACTCGTCGAGTTCGGTGTCGATGCCGCCGTGCAGCACGCCGCCCTGGTTGGTGAGGATGGGCGCGTCGGGCTTTATTTTGGCGAAGATTTCCTGGCGCAGGGTGGCGCAGGGGTTGAGCTGGTCGGCCAGTTTCACCAGCGCTTTCACGCCGGACGCGGCCAGCCGCTCGCGCATGGGCGCCACGGCCTCCAGGGCGCGGGCCAGCTGCAGCAGCTCACGCGGATTCACACGGCGCACGGCTACTTTGGAAATCAGGCGCTCCAGGTCATTAATCTGGCGCAGGTGCTGGGTGAGGTCGGCCAGTAATTCCTCATCGGCAACCAAAGCAGCCACCGTATCCAGGCGGCGCTGAATCTGGCTTACTTCCTTCAGGGGCAGCACTATCCACTTGCGCAGCAGGCGGGCCCCCATGGGCGTGAGGGTCTGGTCGAGCACGTCGATGAGGGGCACGCCGCCGGGGTGCTGGGCGTGCACCAGCTCCAGGTTGCGTACGGTGAAGCGGTCGAGCCACACGTACTTATCCTCCTCCAGGCGGCCGAGGCTGGCAATGTGCTGGATATCGGTGTGCTTGGTTTCGGCCAGGTAGTGCATGATGCACCCGGCCGCAATCACGCCTTCCTTGAGGTTATCGACCCCAAAACCCTTGAGCGAGGTGGTGCGGAAGTGGCGGGTGAGGATGTCATGGGCGTAGTCGGCCCCGAAAACCCACTCATCGAGCGCGTAGGTGCAATAGTCCGGGCCGAAAGTCTGCTCGAACTCGCCCCGGCTTTTCTTGCAGAACAGGATTTCGGCGGGACTGAAATTCTGGAGCAGCTTACCCAGGTAATCGAGCGTGCCCTGGGCGGCCAGAAACTCGCCGGTGCTGATATCGAGGAAGGAAATCCCGGCTTCGGTTTTGCCAAAGTGAATGGCGGCGAGGTAGTTGTTCGAGCGGCGTTCGAGCACGTTGTCGTGCATGCTCACGCCGGGCGTGATGAGCTCGGTGATGCCGCGCTTGACCAGACCCTTGGCCTCCTTGGGGTTTTCGAGCTGGTCGCAGATGGCCACGCGCTGGCCGGCGCGCACCAGCTTGGGCAGGTAGTTATCGAGCGAGTGGTGCGGGAAGCCGGCCAGGGCCACTTCGCTGCTGCTGCCCGCCCCGCGCTTGGTGAGCGTGATGTCGAGAATGCGGCTGGCCGTGACGGCATCCTCGCCAAAGGTCTCGTAAAAATCGCCCACCCGGAACAGCAGCACCGCGCCCGGATGCTGCTGCTTGAGCTGGTAGTACTGCTTCATCAGCGGCGTTTCGGTCACGGCCGGGATAGGCACGGTGAAGTGGTCGGGGCCAACGGATTTGATGACGAATTCTTTTTTGGGTGCAGCCAAAGCAAAAGGTGGTAGGAACGCGCCACGGCGCGTTCAATCGTTGAAATAATCAGGGCCGCCGCCGGGTTTTTTTAAGCGTAGCCCGAGCATCGTGTAAACGCCGAACGCGCCGTGGCGCGTTCCTACGGGTACCTTTGCCCGATGCGAAAACTCACAATGGCCGAGCTGAATCGGGCCTCGGTAGACGACTTCAAAAGTACGCCCAAAAGCCCCGTGGTTTTGGTGCTCGACAACGTGCGCAGCATGCACAACGTGGGCGCCATCTTCCGCACGGCCGATGCTTTCGCGCTGGAAAAAATCTGGCTCTGCGGCATCACGCCGCGCCCGCCGCACCGCGAAATCACCAAAACCGCCCTCGGCAGCGAGGAATCCATGGCCTGGGAATACGCCGCCGAAACCGTGGCCGCCGTGGCTGCCCTCAAGGCCGCTGGCTACCAAGTGGTAGCAGTGGAGCAAACCACGGGCAGCGTACCGCTGCCGCAGTTCCGGCCCGCGCCCGGCCGGCCGCTGGCGCTGGTGCTCGGCAACGAAGTATTCGGCGTGGACGATGCCGTGCTGGCGCTGTGCGACCTGGCCGTGGAAATCCCGCAATTCGGCACCAAGCACTCGCTGAATGTGGGCGTGGCGGCCGGCGTGGTGCTCTGGGATGCGCTGGTGAAGCTGGAGGTGGTGTAGAATAACAATCGATTGTGAAATTTTTTTGCACTAAAAAGGGTCTTCGGGATGTGGGAGCCAAAAGATTATATTAAATTTGGTGGTGCAAGCTATTGGCTTCCAATAGCGCCTATTCCCACGACTTTTTTATCAACCATTTTTACATCGCTGAATGAAATTTTCCTTTACCCAACCGCGAGCTGGTGCATTGCTGGTCCTGGCTCTGGCAGGCCCGCTCGGCGCATTGGCCCAGTCGGGGACGCCTTCAACGCAGGCCCTCACCTACTTCGCTACCCAGAGCCAGCGGCAGGGCCTGCGCGAGAGCGACGCGGCCAATCTGTCGGTCACCAGCTCGTACCTCGACCAGGCTACCGGCCTGACCCACAGCTACCTGCGCCAGCGCGTGAATGGCCTGGACGTGTACGGTGCCGTGGGCGACGTGCACACCGACCGCACCGGCAAGCCCGTGCTTATGCACCAGGGCTTCGTGGCTGATGCCGCCCGGCTGGCTCCCTCGGCTGCTCCCACCCTCACGGCCGAGCAGGCTATTGCGGCCGCTGCTATCGGCCTGAAGCTGCCCCGCCCGGTGGGCATCACCCTGGTGCGCGATGCGCGCCCCGGCGATGGCCTGCTGTTCAACAATGCTGGCATTTCGGAATATGACATTCCCGTGCGCCTGATGTATCTGCCCGTGAACGGCCGGCTGAAGCTGGTGTGGGACGTAACCATTGCCCAGCTCGACGAGCAGCACCATTGGGCAGCCCGCGTGGATGCCCACACCGGCCTGCTACTCGATAAGTCGGACTACGTCATAAGCGAGGAAATCAGCTTCCAGCAGCTCACGGCCCGCGCCCTGGGTAATCGTACGGCCGTTACTGCCGCCACTGCTCCCAATCCCACTGCGGCCAACCGCGGCACACTGGCCACGCCCAACAGCCTGACGGTATTTCCAGTGCCCGTTGAGGCCCCAACCTTCGGCAACCGTACCGCGGTGCCTTTCAGCAGCATCAGCACCGCTTATTCGCCCTACGGCTGGCAGGTGAGCGATGCCCGCGCCCCCGCCGGCACGTTCCCGACCAGCTACAGCCGTATTGGCTCGGGCGTGTTCCTGACCCGCGGCAACAACGTGGCCGCCTACGACGACAGCCCCAGCACCGCGAGCGGCAACGGCAACCTTTTGTCCAACACCAACTCGCCCGACGGTACTGCCGCGCTCGATTTCGACTTTCCCTTCAGCCAGCCGGCAGGCCCCAAAGCCAGCTCATCGGCCGCCATCACCAACCTGTTCTACTGGAACAACATGCTCCATGACGTGATGATGAGCAAGGGGTTCGACGAGGCATCGGGCAACTTCCAGTACCGCAACACGGGCACGCAGGGCCTGGGCGGCGACTTCGTGCGCGCCGAATCTCAGGACGGCAGCGGCCGCAACAACGCCAACATGTCGACCCCGGTCGACGGCCAGTCCGGCCGCATGCAGATGTATCTGTTTGATAACCCCGTCCGGCCCACCTTCACCATTTCGTCGCCGGCAGGTTTGGCAGGGGTGTACACCATTGGCACTGCTGGCTTTGGCCGCAGCCTGACGAGGTTTCCACAGGGCCTGTGCGGCACCGTGGTCGCCGTGAACGACGGCGTATCGGGCAACGGCGGCGTGCACGGCTGCGCCACTCCGTACGTGAACGCGGCGGCCGTGAGCGGTAAAATCGCGCTGATTATGCGCGGCGGCTGCGCTCAGCTTCCCGTGGGCCAGCAGACCAACAGCTCGTTTGCCGGCAAAATCCGCCGGGCCCAGCAAAACGGGGCCATCATGGCCATCATCGTCGACTCGCTGGCCACCGGCACCGCCGTCCTCAACATTGGGGGTACCGATACCGTGGGCATCCGCATCCCTTCCATCTTCATCTCCGGCGTAGATGGAGCCCGCATCCGCCAGGCTCTGCAGGCCGGCACGCCGGTAGTAGGCTGCGCCACGGCCCCGGTCGGTGAGGACTTCGACGGCTCGGTTGACAACGGCATCATCGCGCACGAATTCGGGCACGGCATCCATACCCGCCTCAGCGGCGGCCCTGGCAACTCGAGCTGCAACGTTGCCTCCGATGGCACCACCGCCACGCAAAGCATGGGCGAAGGCTGGGGCGACTTTTTTGGTCTGTGGATGACTACCCGCCCCAGCGACGTGGGCCGTGCTCCGCGTGGCATTGGCACCTATGCCTCGGGGCAACCCACTGCCGGCCGTGGCATCCGCATCAAGCAATACACCGATGACATGGCGGTTAACAACCACAGCTACAGCGTAATCGGCACTACCAACTATCGCCAGACCCACGCCATTGGGGAAGTATGGGCCGCCACCCTCTGGGATTTGAACTGGCAGTTCATCTACCGCTACGGCTACAACACCGACCTGCTGGGCCGCACCGGTGGCAACAACCGCTTCCTGAGACTGGTGCTGGAAGGCTGCAAGCTGCAGGTGTGCAACCCCAGCTTCCTCGACGGTCGCGATGCCATTCTGCGGGCTGACTCGCTGCTCAACGGCGCGGCCAACTCCGCGGTCCTCTGGACGATGTTTGCCCGTCGGGGCATGGGCTTCAGCGCAGTAGGAGGTATCCGCACCAATGGCTTGCCTACTACCGACGGTATTGTGGCGGCCTTCAATATGCCCCCCGGCACGCTGCCCACGCCCGTCCTCGACCCGCGCGTAACCCCGCTCGGCACGCAGAGCGCCAGCGCCATCAATGGCAGCCTGGTGGATGCCTATCCCAACCCCACGCAGAACGTGCTGACCATTCAGGCTCAATTGCCCAGCAAATCAGCGGTGCGCGTGAGCCTCGTAAACCTGATTGGTCAGGTCGTGACGACTACCACCGCCCCCGTAGGCGACCTGCAGCGCGGCCTCACGGTGAACACCAGCAACCTGGCCGAAGGCCTCTACGTTGTGCGGGTGAACACCAGCGAAGGCACCTTCACCACCAAAGTGCAGGTGAAGCACTAACCGGCCGAGCCGTGGCCCTGAGCCACGGTGCGACCAATAAAAAAGGGTGTCCGACCAATCGTCGGGCACCCTTTTTTTGTTGCTAACGGGCCGGCGATACCGGCTGCTGTTTCTCCGTTCCTTCTATTATGCCAATGCCTTCCGTTTCTGATTCCCGCCCCGACCCCGCCTTGCTGGCTCTGCGTCCTCACATCGAGACGGAGCCCGAGCCCGCCGACGTGCCGGCCACCGTGGGCGGCTTCCTGCACACCACGCTGCGCCCGGTGCTGAAGCTGCAAAATACCCTGCTACTGACCACCGTGGCCGATTTCGTACTCGACCACCACATCGCCCTGGCCAAAGCCAGCCCCGTTGACCAGCAGCGGCAGCTGGCCGAGCTACTGGCCCGCAATACCAAGCTGCGCTACACGTTGCTGGGCCTGATAGCCGGCCTGTTCACTTCCGAAGAACACGCCTTCTACCGCCAGCACCGCCCCGAGCTAAACCGCCGCATCCTGGAGCTGGCCCAGCGCCGCGTGCTCGACCAAACCGGTTGGGTGGTGGAGCTATCAAGCTGTTAACTCAAGTTGCGGACTACCGAGTTTTAGCCCCAGCGGGGTCGTACCCGGTAGGGCGACATATCGGTAGTCAGGCCAGTGCAAATAACCACAAAGCCCCACCGCGCACGCCCGTTATAATGGGTGTGTCCGGTGGGGCTTTGTCATTCTGTTGATTCCATCGGCTGTGGGGAGAGCTTTTCCGGAATCACCTTACACTGTAGTTTAGTCGTACTGCGAGTCGCGCAAATGCACCGGCTTGCTCTTGGACTTCTTGCGCAGGCGCAGGTTCAGAACTTCCACCGTCAGCGAGAAGGCCATGGCAAAGTAGAGGTAGCCTTTTTCCACTTCCTTGTGGGCGGCCTCCATCACCAGCATAAAGCCAATCATGATGAGGAAGGACAGGGCCAGCATCTTGATGGTGGGGTTGTTGTTCACAAAATTAGCTATTATCCCACTGAAAGCCAGCATGATGCCCATGGCAAAAATCACGGCCGCAATCATCACCAGCACGTTGTCGACGAGGCCCACGGCGGTCAGAATGGAGTCGAAGCTGAAGACGATGTCGATGACGATGATTTGCAGAATCACGCTCATCATGGAGGCACCGGCACCGCTGCCGCCTTCTTCCTCTTCGTCGCCCTGCAGCTTGGTATGAATTTCGGTGGTGCTCTTGTACATCAGGAACAAGCCGCCCGCCAGCAGAATCAGGTCGCGCCCGGTCACGCCGAAATTGCTTACAAAGGAAGGGATATTGATAGTGAACAGCGGCGTGCGCAGGCTCACAATCCAGGAAATACTTAGCAGCAGGCCGATGCGAAACAGCAGGGCCAGCAGCAGCCCGATGGTGCGGCCGCGCGCCTGCCGCTCCTTGGCCAGCCGGTTGACGATGATGGAAATGAAGATGATGTTGTCAATACCCAGCACGATTTCCATAAACGTGAGGGTCAGCAGGCTTATCCAGGTAGCCGGATGGGTAAAGGCCGAAAAATCGTACATAAATTATTAAATGTGGAGATGTGAGAGATGTGGAAATGTGAGTGATGTGAAAAATCAAGTGAGTTGATTAATTTTCACATCATCACATCATCACATTTTCACATTTTCTAGCTTTTCATGTTTACGAACTGTAGGGGCAGGCCGATATCGGACTGGCGCAGCACGGCGATGGCGGCCTGCAAATCATCGATTTTCTTGGCCGTCACGCGCACCTGGTCGTCCTGCATCTGGGCCTCCACCTTCACCTTGGCATCTTTGATGGCCTTGATGATTTTGCGACCGAACTCCTTGTCTACCCCGGCGCGCACCTTGATGGTTTTCTTTATCAGGTTGCCACTGGGCTGCTCGTCGGCCGAGAAATCCAGGCTGGTGCCGTCGATGCCCTGCTTCACCACGCGGCCGAGCAGAATATCTTCGAGCGCCTTCACGCGCATCGAGTTTTCGGACGAGAGCAGGATGGTATTTTCCTTTTTATTGAGTTCAATGCCGCCTTTGGTGTCGCGCAGGTCGTAGCGGGTTTGAAGTTCTTTTTGGGCCGTATTCACCGCGTTTTCCAGGGTTTGCGGGTCTACTTTGCTCACGATGTCGAAGGATGCCATGGCGGATGGGGCGTAATTTTGAGAAGAAAGATTCGGCCGGAGCCGGAGTGTAAAGGTAACAACCCGAACCGGCCGCAATTGCTTCATCCTCCCGCTTTGTTCCTGCCCATGCTCGCGCCTGCTTCCATCGTCCCGCCCCGCACGCCCGCCGAATGGGCCGCCTACTACGCCTTGCGCTACGCCGTGCTGCGCCAGCCCTGGCAGCAACCCGTCGGCTCGGAGCGCACCCCGGCCGATGACGAGCCCGACACCGTTCATGCCCTACTGCTGGCTACCGGCCCGGCCGCGCCCGCCGCGCTGGCCGTGGGCATGCTCCAGCGGCTGACGGGCCGGCAGGGCCAGGTGCGCTTCATGGCAGTGGCACCGGCAGCGGCCGGGCGAGGGCTGGGCAGCCAGGTACTGAAGTATCTCGAAGCGCAGGCCCGGACAGTGGGCCTGGCCGAAATCGTGCTGCACGCCCGCGAAACGGCCGTAGCATTTTATGAGCGGCACGGCTACGCGGTAGTGGAGCCGTCGCACACGCTGTTTGGCGTGCTGCCGCACTTTCTGATGCGGAAGGCGCTTTAGAATTTTTCGCGGCCCCGCCACAGGTCGGTGTACAGCCGAAAATCGCCGAGCAGCGAAAACCACGGGTGCTGGAACGTGGCCGGGCGGTTGTGCTCCATAAAAAAGTGGCCTACCCAGGCAAAGCCGTAGGCCGCTACCACGCCCGCCGCCAGCCAGCCCCAATGTCCGGTGCTAGCCACCAGCACCACACTCACCAAAAACAGCGTAGTGCCCACAAAATGCAGGATTCGGGTGCCGCGCCGGCTGTGCTCGCGCAGGTAGCGGGGGTAAAATTCGGCGAAGGTGAGCGGCAAAGCAGACATGGCAGCGACGAAAAAGGCGGAACGACCGGGCAGTACAGCCCAGCCGCCCACCCTGCTTTGGCAAATGAAACAGAATTTTCCTCAAACTTGCCGCCGCAAATCTCGTTTTCCAGCTTCAGCTTCTTTCCACCCGTGTCCAAAACTTCTCCCCCTACCGCCGCCGCTGAGGCCGGATTCGCCACCATGGTGGCCGCCTACAATACGATGAACCACTACGGCCGCACCAACGGCATGACTCTCACGGTGCCCATGCCCGGCGAGGCCGAGTACCGCATGAGCATCCGCGAAGAGCACCTCTCCTCCCCCAATACCTGCCACGGCGGCGTGCTGGCCGGCCTGATGGACGCCACCCTAGGGGCCGCCGCCCTGTCGCTGGCCTTCGTGCACCAGGAATTCGTGTCCACCGTCGAGTTCAAGATGAATTTCCTCCACGCCGTGCACCTGCACGATGCGCTGGTGGCGAAAGGCATAGTGGACCACACCGGCAACACGCTGGTGGTGAGCAGCTGCGTAGTCTACCGCGTGGCCGAGGGCCAGCCCGATGTTGCCGTGGCCCGCGGCCTGGGCACCTTCAACCGCTACCCGGCCAACAAGCGCGACTTTGCGAAGCTGATGATACAGTGAAAAAGAGTTAAAAGTTAGGAGTTAAGAGTTGAGAAAACCGCCCTACTCAGCAGGCAGCCCTTTCAACTCTTAACTCCTAACTTTTAACTCTTAACTCTCTACAATTCCGCCGTGGCTGAAAGCGCGCTCACGGTTTCGTACTCGTCCTCGCCTTCGCCTAGCTGGGGAGCGGCTACTTTGCGCACGTTGCGGGCGCAGTCTTCGTCGCGGTGGTTGCGGCCCACCGTGAACTCCACCCAGTCGCCTTCGCGCAGGTCGTTAAAGTCGCCTTCGGTGAGGTCGGCATAGCTGAAGAACAGGTTGTTGGGCGGCATTACCACGAAGCCAAAGCCGTTTTTCAAGTTTTTGATGGTGCTCATGCCCAATGTGCCCACGGGGCCGGCGGCGGTGGGGCCGGTGGGGCGGGCCAGCTTGGGCGCGGCGGCCGAGCTGGGCGCAAACGCAGCGGGCTCCATCTGGTTCACAAACAGGGCTTCCACTACTTCGTCCTGGGCCTGCAGGCCGCGGTCAATCACGTCGTGCATGGCCACCGGGTAGGTCACTTGCTCCAGCAGCTGCTGCGAGGCGCGCGTAACGCGGGTTTCGCCCTTGAAATCTTCGTATTTGAAATCCCAGTTCAGCAGCATCACGCGGGTGCCCACCGTGTTGAGCTTGCGGATGAGGGGCACATAGTCGGAGTCGCCGGCGATGAGCACCACCACGTCGAGGGTTTTGTGCAGGGCCAGCTCCAGGGCTTCGAGGGAGAGCCACACGTCGATGCCTTTTTCCTGCAGGCGGCCGTCGCGGGTTTTCAGGGCCATGTAATGGGTTTGCACGCCCAGGTTCATCAGAATATCGTCGAGCAGGCGGTCATGGAACAGGCGGTCCTTGTCGCGGGCTTCGGTGGCCGAAAGACGGCCCCGGAAAAAATGCGCATCGGTGATTTGCGCCAGGCGCACATCTACATCCTCTTCTTCAGCCACTTGGTGGCGAATGTACTCATGCAGTCCCTCCAGGCTGATGCGGGCCTTGCGCTCGTGCTGGAAATAATAATAGTCGCTAATTTTTAAAAAATAGTTGCCGTCATAAAAGACACCAACCCGAATTAAGGGGCTGTTCATCTGGTTCATGGTAATCGAGTTAAGTAAAGATTAGAAAAGTGTTTCGGGTGGGAAAGTTTATGGTAAAAATGGGTAGAAACAGCACAAAGCCGGCGGCGCAAGTATTCTTGCCGCAAGCCGCGCAAACGGAAACAGACCGGAGATTATCGGTAAGCGGAGGCTGCGCTAGGTGCGTAGCAAATCCGGCTTAGGAGTCAGTTAATTAAGATTTATCGAATACCAGACGGGTGGGTCGGTTGACAACGCAGAATAATAGCACGAATCAATACCAACACTTGCCTAATAAACCGGCATATCTGCTGCGAAGCTAGTGGTCTTAGCTGACTTATGCAACAGTAATCCCCACGCCAGGCCCGCCTGCTGGCGCAACTTCCCCGGCAGGTTGTTTAAAACCTCATATTGCCGACCACCAGGCCCAACACCAGCAGCCCGTAGCCGATACAAATCCCGACTTCGAGCAGGTTGCCGGTAGCTGAGCCAGTGCTGATAAGCGGGATTTTAAAGCTGAAAGGCAGCGGCAGGAACCACCTCACGCCGGACTTGGTAAGGGTATCGGCCACGAGGTGCGACACGTAGCCCGCGCCGGCGTACAGGGCTACGCCGCGCCAGCCCAGGTGCTGGTCGGCCAGGTAGCCGATGTAGGTCCACAGCACCGTGGCCCAGATGGTGTGCGTGAGGGAGCGGTGGGTGGTGAAGGGGGCCATGGCCACGAACGTGCCCAGCAGGCTCAACCACAGCTGCTCGGTGTAGAGCCCCGCCACCACCGTGCCCAGCCCCGTGAAGAGCAGCGCCAGCTTGCGCGCCGAGCCGCCCTGCATGCTCACGCCAATGAGCCCAAACGCCAGCGCGCCGGTGTAGTACAGCCGCTGCTCGGAGCCGGGCCCCAGCTGCAGGTAGGCGTAGGCGGCCAGGGCCAGGGCCCCGGCGGCGAAGGCCCAGCGCACGTAGTTTTGGGTGAAGCCCAGGCGCTTGCTCAGGCGGCTGTCGGGGTGGTCAAGGTCGGGCGCGAGGCTGGAAAAACCGGCCAGGGCAATGCCCGCCAGTGAAAACGGGATGCCCGGCACCAGTCCGGCCACGGCCACGCCGGTAATGAGGCCAATGGCCAGGTGAGAAGAGCCGCGCATGCGTGTTAGTAGTTGTCAGTTGTTCGTTATCAGTTGTCAGTTCATTCTGCTGGCCGGTAGAGACCCAACAACTGACAACGAACAACTGACAGCTAATTGGCCCGCGAAGCTACGGCCACCCCGGAAACCTTCGTTACCATTGCGGTGTATTTACCCCGCTGCCCGACCGGAGAATCATCCGGCCGGGCTACTTCATTTGCCCCGTCCTAGCCTGATTTATTCGTGCAAGTAGCTGATTTCCTTCGCCTTTATCGCCTTTCTCCTGAGCTGCAGGTGCTGGCCTCGCGCCTGCGCGAAGCCAGCAAGCCCATTCCCAGCGGCCTGCGGCTGCACCTGCGCGGCCTGGTGGGCAGCCAGGATGCCGTAGTGGCCGCGGCCGCGGCGAATGCCCAATACCCGCACGTGTTTATTATGCACGACAAGGAAGAGGCTTCGTACTTCCTGTCCGATTTGCAGCACCTGCTGCCGGAGGGGCCGGAGGTGCTGCTGTTCCCCAGCTCCTACAAGCGGCCTTACCAGTTTGATGAGACGGAAAACGCCAACGTGCTGATGCGCGCCGAGGCGCTGAACCGCATCAACACGACGCGGGCCGCCAGTAGCACCGCCAGCAGCGTGTTTATCGTGACGTATCCGGAGGCACTCACGGAAAAGGTAATCAACCGGCAGAGCCTGGTGAAGAATACCTTTAATGCGAAAGTCGGCGACAAATTAGACGTGAATTTCCTGGGCGAATTGCTGGGTGAATACGATTTTGAAAAAACGGATTTTGTGTACGAGGCCGGCCAGTACGCGGTGCGCGGCGGCATTGTGGACGTGTTCAGCTACGCCAATGAATTGCCGTTTCGTTTGGAGTTATTTGGGGATGAAATAGAGAGCATTCGGACGTTTAATCCGGAGACGCAACTGTCGGTGGAAGCCCGGCCCAGCATCAGCATTATTCCCAATGTGCAGACCAAGATGCTGACGGAAACGCGGGAAGCTTTCTTCGATTTTCTGCCCCGCACGGCCTGTATCTGGGCCAAGGACGTGCGCCAGACGCTGGACGTGGTGACGGAATTATACGAGAAAGCGGAAGCCAACTTCCAGCAGATGCTGAGCGAGGCCGGCGGCATGCAAATCGTGAGCAAGCCGGGTGATTTGTTCGAATCGGGCAAGAGTTTCAAGAAGCTGCTCGATGAATTCGCGGTGGTGGAATTCGGCAAGCGGTTTCATTTCAAAACCGCCGACACCTTTCAATTTACCGCCAAGCCGCAGCCGAGTTTCAACAAGGAATTCGAGCGAATGGTGAAGAATTTGAAGGAGAATCAGCTGCGCAATTTCACCACGATAATTACGGCTGACACCGTGCGCCAGGCCGACCGGTTGCGGACGATATTTGATGAATTAGATAACAACGTGCAATTCCAGCATTTGCTGCTGGCGCTGCGCGAAGGCTTTATTGATGAGCAGCTTGAGCTGGCCGTTTACACCGACCACCAATTATTTGAGCGGTATTACCGGGCGCAGGAGGCGCGGAAATTCTCGAAGAAAAAAGCGCTGACTTTGCGCGAATTAAAAACGCTGCAACCCGGTGATTATGTCACGCACCAAGACTACGGCATTGCACGGTTTGCGGGGCTGACACAGGTAGACATAAACGGGCAGATTCAGGAGGCTATTCGGCTGGTTTATCGGGATGATGACTTGCTGACGGTCAGCATTCACTCGCTGCACAAGATTGCCAAGTACAGCGGCGCGGAAGGCTCGCCGCCCACGATGAGCAAGCTGGGCTCGCCGGAGTGGGAGAACAAGAAAAAGTCGGTTAAGAAGAAGGTGAAGGACATTGCGGCCGACCTGATTCGGCTGTATGCCAAGCGCAAAACCGCGCCGGGCTTCGCGTTTTCCATTGATGGATTTTTGCAGGCGGAGTTGGAATCGAGCTTTATCTACGAGGACACGCCCGACCAGGCCAAGGCTACCGAGGACGTGAAAAACGACATGCAGCAGCCCCACCCGATGGACCGGCTGATTTGCGGCGACGTGGGCTTCGGCAAGACGGAAATTGCCATTCGGGCGGCATTTAAGGCGGTGGTCGATGGCAAGCAGGCGGCCGTGCTGGTGCCCACCACCATTCTGGCGATGCAGCACTACAAGACCTTCCGCGACCGGCTGGCTACGCTGCCGGTGACGGTGGAATACATCAACCGATTCAAGTCGACCAAGCAGATTAAGGAAACCCTGCAGCGCGTGGCCGAGGGCAAAACCGACATTCTGATTGGCACGCACCGGCTGACCAATAAGGATATCAAATTCAAGGACTTGGGCATCCTGATTATTGACGAAGAGCAGAAATTCGGGGTCAAGACCAAGGATAAATTGAAAGAGCTGAAGGTAAACGTGGACACGCTCACGCTCTCGGCCACGCCCATTCCGCGCACGCTGCACTTCTCGCTGATGGGGGCCCGCGATTTGAGCGTGATTGCCACGCCGCCGCCCAACCGCCAGCCGGTGAGCACGGAGCTGCACGTGTATGATGAAATCCTGATTCGGGACGCGGTGGCGCGGGAGTTGAAGCGCGGCGGGCAGGTGTTTTTCGTGCACAACCGCGTGAAGGACATCGAGGAAATGGCGAGCACGATTCTGCGCCTCGTGCCGGATGCGAAAATCACCTACGCCCACGGGCAGATGGACGGCGAGATGCTGGAAAAGCGCATGATGAAGTTTGTGGAGGGCGAATACGACGTGCTGGTTTCGACCAACATCATCGAAAGCGGCCTGGATATTCCCAACGCCAACACCATCATTATCAACCGCGCCCACTTAGCCGGGCTTTCGGATTTGCACCAGATGCGGGGCCGCGTGGGCCGCTCCAACCGCAAGGCGTACTGCTACTTACTCACGCCGCCGGTGGCGCAATTGCCCGCCGATGCCCGCAAGCGCCTGAGTACGCTGGAGGAATTTTCGGACCTGGGGGCGGGCTTCAACGTGGCCATGCGCGATTTGGATATTCGCGGCGCGGGCAATTTGCTGGGCGGCGAGCAAAGCGGCTTTATCAACGACCTGGGCTACGAAACCTACCACCAGATTCTGGACGAGGCGGTGACGGAATTGAAGGAAACCGAATTCCGCGACCTGTTTATGGGCGATGCCAACAGCCAGCAGCGGCTGCAGTTGGCGGCCGGCGCGGGCCGCAGCCAGGAGTGCAATGTAGAAACCGACCAGCAGGTGCTCATCCCCGAGAAGTACGTGAGCAACGTCTCGGAACGGCTGCAGCTCTACGCCAAGCTCGACCGCGCCCAAAAGCCCGAGGAGCTGCGCAAGCTGCTGGCCAGCATGGTGGACCGGTTTGGCCCGCTGCCGCCCGAGGTGGAGCAGCTGGCCGACATCGTGCGGCTGCGCTGGCAGGCCTGCGCCGTGGGCTTCACTAAAATCACGCTCAAGCGCGACACGCTGAAGGGCTTTTTACCCGCCGATGACGACCACAAAGCTTACTTTCAGGGGGAGCAGTTCGGCACCATTCTCAACTACGTGCAGACGCACGCCCGCACGGCCAGCCTGAAGGAGAAGAAAGACCAGCTGATTGTGACGTTTGAAGAGGTGCGCTCCATTCAACAGGCCAAGCGCGTGCTGAGCGAGTTGGGCAGCGAGGAAGCGGTAACCGTCTAACTTTTGCTTATGAAACTTTTGGTTTTTGGCTTGCTGCTGGGGCTACTCGCTCAGCAAGTAGCGGCCCAAAGTCCGCTTAATCCGCTCCTAAAGCGTGAGCTGGACAGCATTCACACTGTGGACCAGCGGTGGCGGATGATGCTCTTTGACCAGCGCATTGCGCGGCGGCCCGATTCGTTGGCCCGCGCCCTGGGCGTGACGCGCGAAAGTCTCGGCGACTACGTTCCACTCCAGCTGTTGCAGACGGATTCGACTAATCTGACTCGTATCAAAGCCATTTTGAAGCAGTATGGCTACCCCGGCAAGTCGCTGGTGGGCGAGCCCGCGAACGAAACCGCGTGGCTGGTTATCCAGCACTCCGATGCCATTGACCAGTACCTGCCCCTCATCAAAAAGGCCGCTGGCAAAGGCGAATTACCCTTTTACCTTTATGCCCAGATGCTGGACCGCCAGCTGATGCGCACCGGCAAAGAGCAGCTGTATGGCACGCAGGCCATGGGCTACAACATCACCAATCCCGCCACCGGCCGGCGCGAGGCGCAGCGGCCCTTCGTGTGGCCCATCAAGGATGCGGACGCGGTGAATGCCCGGCGCAGGCAGGCCGGCTTCAGCACCACCGTGGAGCAGAATGCCGCCGTGCTGGGCATCCCCTATCGCGTGGTGACGCTGAAAGAAGTTGAGAAAATGCCCAAAAACTAACCCTTATGACCATCCGCTGGCACTGCCTCCCCTTCGAATCTTTCCCGCCCCTGATTCTCTACGACGTGCTGCGCCTGCGCTCCGAAGTGTTTGTGGTGGAGCAAAATTGCGTGTTCCAGGACATTGACCGCCAGGATATCGACGCCTACCACCTGCTGGGCTACAACGAAGCCGGCGAGCTGGTGGCCTATGCCCGGCTTTTCGATGCCGGCAAGTGCTACACCGAAGCCAGCATCGGGCGCGTTATCGTGGCGCAGCCGTTCCGGCGCTACAGCCTGGGCCGCGAGCTGATGCGGCAGGCCCTGGCACATTCCGATGCGCTGTTTGGCCAGCAGGCCAACAAAATTGGCGCGCAGCAGCACCTGGAAGGGTTTTATAACGAGTTTGGCTACGAGCAGTGCGGGCCGATGTACGTGGAGGACGGCATTCCGCACATCCCGATGCGGCGAGCGTAAATCCCTGATAATGTGCAAATAAAAACGTCATGCTGAGCGGAGCCGAAGCATGACCGTTCTGGTTTCAGGATAACATCCCAGTTAGTCGCACCCTTCCGGCCCACAGGCGGGGCCATCGGCCACCATGGTCAGGGCCGGCTTGGCGGGCTTGAACTCGTCCCAGACCTTTTCCAGCACCTCCGCGAATAGCTCGGTGGGCTGCGCGCCGGACACGGCGTATTTGTCCTCAAACACGAAGAAGGGCACGCCGCGCACGTTGATTTGCTGGGCGTGGTACTCGTCCTGGCGCACGGCTTCGGCGTAGGTGCCGGCCGTGAGGGCGGCGCGGGTTTCGGTGGAGTCGAAGGCCAGCTCGGCACCGAGTTTTACCAGGGTTTCGAGGTCGCCGATGTTCTGGCCTTCGAGGTAGTAAGCGGCCATCAGGCGCTCCTTGGTGGCATCCTGGCGGCCGTGGTGGGCCCCGAGGTGGATGAGCTGGTGCGCCAGAAAGGTATTGGCCGGAATGGCGCGGTCGAAGTCGTAGGCCAGACCCACTTCTTTGGCGACGCCGGTCATGTAGTCGTTCATCTTCCGGCCTTCTTCGGCCGAAACGCCTTTTTTCTTGGCTAGTGATTCGTGGATGCTCTCGCCGGGAATAGGCTGGAAGTCGGGCGTCAGCTCGAAGCTGTGCCACACGACTTCCACTTCGTCGCGGTGCGCGAATTCCTTGAGGGCATTTTCAAACTTACGCTTGCCGATGTAGCAGAACGGGCACACTACATCAGACCAGATTTCAACTTTCATATCGGTGGATTTTTGGAGCTATGGAAGGAGTTAGAAGAGATGGAGACGAGGAAAAGTTTCGGCGGGAAGATTGGGTAAAACAGCACGTCATGCTGAGCGGAGCCGAAGCATCTTGCTTGCAGTAGTAACTTAATCGTCGAACGGTGCGAGCAAGATGCTTCGGCTCCGCTCAGCATGACGGCCTCATTATTTCTTATTTGCCCGTTCACAACCTTCGTCCTAAAAGCCCGGTTAACAAGCCCGGCTTCAGTGAGCCCACTCTTTTCAATTGACTACGCATTCTCATGGAATACCAAAAATTAGGCAACTCCGGTGTCACCGTTTCGCGCATCACCTTTGGCAGCTGGGCGGCCGGGGGCTGGCTGTGGGGCGGCACCGAGCAGAATGACGCCGTGGGAGCCATCCACGCCAGCTATGATTTGGGCGTGACCAGCATCGACACCGCGCCCATCTACGGGCAGGGCCTGAGCGAGGAAATCGTGGGTGAAGCCATCAAAACCGTGCCCCGCGACAAGGTCCAAATCCTCACCAAATTCGGCATGCGCTGGGACCTGGCCAGGGGCGACTTCGCCATGAAAACCAAGGACAACGACGGCCACGACCTCGACGTGTATAAGTACGCGGGCCGCGCCAGCATTATCAAGGAATGTGAGGACAGCCTGCGCCGCCTCGGCACCGACTACATCGACCTCTACCAGCAGCACTGGCCCGACGTGACCACGCCGATTGACGAAACGATGGAGGCCGTGACCCGCCTCATCGAGCAGGGCAAAGTGCGCGCCGCCGGCGTGAGCAACTACTCGGTGGCCCAGATGCGGGAAGCCGAAAAGACGCTGAACATCGTCTCGAACCAAGTGCCCTACAGCATGCTGCGCCGCGACATTGAAGCCGATGTGGTGCCGTACTGCCTCGAAAACAACAAGGCTATTCTGGTGTACAGCCCGTTGCAGCTGGGCCTGCTCACGGGCAAGATGAAGCCCGGCCAGCAGTTCGACGCAGGCGACCTGCGCAACGGCCACCGCCTGTTCACGCCCGAAAGCATTACCCGCGTGAATGCGATGCTGAACAAAATCCGCCCGTTGGCCGAAACCAAAAACGCCACCGTCGGCCAGCTCGTGCTGCGCTGGACGCTGGCGCAGCCTGGTATTTCGGTGGCGCTGGTGGGGGCCCGCAACCCCGAGCAGTCCGTGCAGAATGCAAGAGCTATGGAGTTGAAGCTGACGTTTGAGGAGCTTGACTTCATCAGGAAGCAGCTGGCCGGGTTGCAGTCGGCCACGGCCTGAGCGCGGGCCGGGGCGCGACACGGCGGGTTCCTACATTTGCCGGCATGTCGTCTTCCACCCTTTCTTTCCGTGCCACGCTGGAGCCCGGTGGCCCCAGCTTCATGCCCACCCAGATTATCGTGGTGCCCGCCGAGGTGTGGCTGGCGCTGGGCGGCAAGGGCCTGAAGCGCGTCGTGGCCACCATTCGGGGGCAGGCGCTGCGGCTGGGCCTGCTGCCACTGGAAGGCGGCGGCCGCTACCTCATGCTGAACAAGGACCTGTGCCGGGCCGTGGGCATCGAGCTGGGCCAGGAGCTGGACGTAGAGCTCGCCCTCGACCCCAATCCCGACCACGTCGACCTGCCCGACGAGCTGGCCGAAGCCTTCGCCGCGTGGCCCGAGGCCGAAACCGCTTTCAACAGCTACAGCGGCGCGCATCGCCGGGCCATGGCCTACCGGGTAGCCGAGGCCAGGCAGCCCGAAACCCGCATCCGCCGCGCCGTAGCCCTGGTAGAGCGGCTGGGGCGCGGCCTGCACCCGTTTCGGAGCGAGTGAGCGGGTAGCAAGGGCAAAAAGGCACGTCATGCTGAGCGAAGTCGAAGCATCTCTACCTCAATACTAAACCCAATCAATGGATTAGTATTGAGGTAGAGATGCTTCGACTTCGCTCAGCATGACGTTCCGTTTCGATGACTATTTAGCTGGCTACAGCTAATCCTTCAGCACGATGCTCACCACCCGCCCTGGCCCGTCGACCATAAACTTGCACTCGTTGAAATCGGGCGCGGCCACCGTGGGGCGAATGTTGTTTGAGAAGGCATAGGGCTCGGTCGGAATCCCGAGGAAATTCTTATCGACTTTGTCGTTGTTATTCATGTCCTGGGTGATGGCCACGGCCCACTCGCCCTTGGGCAACTCAACGGGCAGCGTGATTTCGCGCTTGCCTTCGGGCTTCACCGACTTCGAAAACGCCCACTTGCCGCTCTTCAGAAAGCCCGCCCGGGTGTTGTAGAAATACAGCTTCACGGTGGAAGAAGTAGACGCCAGGGCCGATACTTTCACCGTCACGGAGGCAGTTTCGGCGGCTGGGGCAGCAGCCGGCATGGCGGCTCCCAACAAATTAGCACCAATCAACAACGAGCAAAGCGACAACACGTTCATAAGCGGAATTGACTGAGGTGAGGGAGGGTGGAAAGTATGGCCCCAACGCCGGGGCTTACGCAAAGAGTTCGGCGGGGGCTGGTTTTGGGCTGGCTCGCCCGCCCGCCAGCGGGCCGAATTCCGAGCTAACCTCAGCACCGGCGAATACCCCGCGCCAGCCTTTTCTTCCCGTTTCCTGTTATCATTACAGTCTCACGCTCACTTGCTGCTTTCATGACTATTCGGCCCCTTTTGCCGCTGGCCTTTCTGGCCACTTTCGCCCTGGCCAGCTGTGAAAAAGACAACGGGGCCTCCCCCACGCAATCGGCCCTGCTCGAAACCCGCTGGCTGCTGGCCAGCGTCGACAATGCCCCGGTGGCCGCCTCCAGCTACTCCGGTACCAGTCGGGCCTACATCGAGTTCGTGGGCCTCGGCAAGTGCACCGTGGGGCTGGGGCCGTGCAACAACTTCAGCGGCCGCTTCAGCCTCGGCAGCGGCGGGCAGCAGCTTCGCATCGCGCCCCAGATTCCGACCCGGGCCACCTGCCCCGTGCAGGCCCTCGAAACCCAGTACCTCGACAACCTGGCCCTCACCGCCCGCTACGAAATCAGCGGCTCCGAGCTGCGCCTATATGATGCCAGCGCCGCCGCGCCGCGCCTGGTGTTTCGGCGGGCCGGGCGGTAAACATTCCTAGCGTAGCGCCGCCAGCCCTTGGCAAAAGCACCGAAAGCTGGCCGACGTATTCCGCGCCGGGTCCAGGTGCTGGCTGATATCCGTGGCCCATTGGGTTTTCCGTTTGCCGGCCAGGAAGTGGCGGCCCTGTTTCAGCACGGTCCACAGCACGTCGTTGGGCTTGGGCGGCTGGTCGGGGTTGGGGGGAGTGCCTTTGAAGTGATGCGGCCGCACGCCGGGATAGGCGGCCATAATGGCGGCGCGGTCGCCCAGCCACCACGCTTCCAGCTCCTGCACCGCCACCCGGTTCAGCACCTGAAAAACCTGGCCCGGCCCCGCCGTGCTTTTGGTGAGCAGCCCCGCCCGGGCGGCGTGGGCTTCCAAATCGGCCTTGCGGCGCGGGCCGATGCCATCGCCATCCAGCAGCACCACCACGCGCAGGTCGGCCTGGCCGTGTTGGGCGATGCGCTTGTGGTAGCCGCGCAGCAAGGCGGGCAGGCTGCCCAGCAAGTCCTGCCAGCCGTCAAAATCCCGGATGCGACACGTTTGGCCCGGCAGCAGGCGGGGCAGCAGCACTTCCAGCGCGGCCCTGGCCGACGGCTCTTCTACCAGAAACTCAATCTGCATGAGTACCGGCGGGCGGGGCGGCAGGAGCCAACGGGTTGCCCACGTCGAAGAAGTTGCGCGCCCACAGGTAGCCCAGCGGCGAGCCTTCCTCCACCATGGCCGGAATGCCCGGCAGGTCGGCCACCCGCGTGGCCTGGGTGTAGCCATCCGCTCCGCGGTGCAGTATCCACACCTGCTCCGGGGCCAGGGCATTGAGCAGCGCCGGCGAGTGCGTGGCCACCAGCAGCTGCCGCTGCTCGGCCGCCGTCAGCAGCTCCTCGGCCAGCCCGGCCAGCAGCTGCGGGTGCAGCTCATTCTCGGGCTCTTCCAGGCCCAGCAGCCCGGCCGCGTCGGGCTCATAGAGCAGCGTGAGCAGGGCCGCCAGCCGCATGGTGCCGTCCGACATGTACTGCGCCGGCAAGGGCTTCTCAAACGGCGCATCCTTGAAGCGCAGCAGCAGCCGCTCATCCGAGGTTATTTCCGTCACGATATCGGCCAGCCCCGGCACCCAGCGCCGCATCTGCGCCGTGATTTTGGCGAGCGTTTCCGGGTGCCTGGTGTGCAGGTAATAGAGGACGTTGGGCAGGTTGTCGCCGTTGGGCGAAAGCTTTTCGCGCGGGCCCGCGTCGGAGTAGCCTTTCAGATGGTCATCGGTGAGGTGGATGTAGCGGTAAGCAGATAAAAGTTTTTTTAGAGTAGCTATCTGAGTTGTAAAAGGCACTTTAAGGATTCCTGTCACAGAGAGCAGCGTTTCGTACTTCAAAACCGCAATACCTGATTCATCTTTAGTTTCCCAGTACTCATTACCGCTTTTTTCGATATACTGATTCTGGTGCCTCATGCGGACAGCATTATGGCTCTTATTGTATGGGCCTAATACTGAAAACAAGTCAGTTTCAATGACACCGTTTTTACCCTTTTTATCGACAGCTTTCAACCATTCTTTTTTGACAACAACATTTTCTTGTTCATTATCAACTTCTAAGAGGTAATGAAAATCAGAACCGTGATTAGATAATTGAATTTTCATTTCGAATAAAATACCGCCCTCATTCCCCCGCGTCCGCATCCCCGCAAACCGGTTCCGCTTCTCCCACGCTCCCACCAGATTCCCCCGCACTGCCTCCGCCAAAAAATCCAGCGCATCCAGCACCGTGGATTTTCCGCTGCCGTTCGGCCCAATCAGCATCGTGAGCGGCGTGAGGTCGCGAAACTCCACGTCGCGTAGGGCACGGTAGTTTTTGATGCGCAGATACGTGAGGCGGGGCACGGCCGGAGCCTGGGCACTGGTGGGCATATGCAATAGGGTTTTGTGCAAAGTAAAGCGGTTTAACAACCTTGTTCCTTTCACCGCTTTCATTCTCCCCATTCCTGCCTACCTTCCCGCACTCCTTTCCACCACACTCCCACCCCTAACCCCCATTCTACCAACTGCCGCCGGGATGCTCCATTCCCCGGCCGCCGTGCTCCCCGGCCCCGCTACCGTGCTTGCCAGCCCGGCGGCGAGGCTAACCAACCCGGCAGCATGACATGACGACATGGCAACTTCTTCGCCGCCTACCAGTCGGCCCGCAAGCCCAACGCCAACGCCACCCGCACCACCCGGCCCGCCTAAAACAAGCCCCGGCCCGTGTACCCCGAAGTTTTGTTTCGGCCCGCCCAAACAGCTCGTTCTGCCGGCCCGGAATGAAGATTCGGGGTACACGTATTTTGAGCCGACCCACCAACGGGGTTTGAATCAGGGCAGATGCCCCGGCCGGCAAAAAATCCAACCTGACTGATTGCATCATAGCTGGCAAGCACTGCCATTAGCCGCCGCACCCATTCCCTTTTTCTCCCAAGCATTCTATGCACCCTCCCCTTACCTCCATCCTGGAACGGAGCAATGTCACCGTTTCGGGGGCCACCGGTGCCCACGCGCAAACCATTGTTTTCCTGCACGGCCTGGGCGGCAACCAGCACGACTGGCACCTGGTGGCCCCCGCCTTTGAAGACCGGTACCGGGTGGTCCTCATCGACCTGGTTGGGGCCGGCCAGTCGGACCAGGCCGCCTACCGTCCCGCCACCACCCACAGCACCCTGGCCGGCCACGCCACCGACCTGCTGGGCGTGCTCAGGGCGCTGGCTTTGCATGAAGTCGTATTTGTGGGTCACTCCGTGGGGGCCATGATTGGGGTGCTGGCGGCGGTGCGCGAGCCCCAGCGCTTCGCCAAAATGGTGCTCATTTCGCCCTCCCCACGCTTTATCAACGAGGCAGGCTACGTCGGCGGCTTCGAGCAAAAGGACATCAACGAGCTGCTGGCGGCCATGGAGAGCGACTACTACGGCTGGTCGCAGGGCTTCGCTCCCGTGATGATGGGCCAGCAGGACCGCCCCGAGCTGGTGCTGGAGCTCACCAACAGCTTCCTGCGCACCAACCCCGAAATCGCCCGGCACTTCGCCCGCGTCACCTTCTGCTCCGACACGCGCACGGAGCTGGGCTTCCTCACCATTCCCACCCTGATTGTGCAGTCGGCACACGACGTTATCGCGCCCCTCGCCGTGGGCCACTACATCAACGAGCAGCTGGCCGATAGCCGCCTCGTAGTGATGGAAACCAACGGCCACTGCCCCCACCTCAGCGCCCCCCAGGAAACCCTCTCGGCCCTGGATTCTTTCCTGACGCGGGAGTAGCGAGGGAAGGAAGGGTAAAAAGGGAACAAAAAGAACGTCATGCTGAGCGAAGTCGAAGCATCTCGCGTGGAGTAGTAATCCAATCGTTGAACGATGCGAGCGAGATGCTTCGGCTTCGCTCAGCATGACGTTCTTTTTAGCTTCGTCTCTTCTTTCCACCTGCTTCTTCTAGCCCCACCTCCCTACAGCCGGATATCAAACGCCAGCGGTTCCACTACCCAGGTGCCTACTTCAGCGCGATACACCACCCGCACGCCCGCCTCGATGGGCGTGCGCAGCCGCAGCACGTTGAAGAGCACCAGCGCATCGAGGCCCACGTTGCGGTAGCGCAGCTGTGCGGCCCGCCCCCGGAAATCGTTGCCCCGGGCCACGTCGCCAAACACGGTGGCCCGCAGGCGCTGCACGTAGAGCAGCCGGCCCAGCTCCCAGTGCGTGAAGGCCAGCGGCAGGCTGTAATCGAAGCTGACGGCGGCGAGGCGGTCGAAACTGGTGTAGCCCTCGCCGCGCGGAAACGATACGGCCGGCGCAAACTGATACTGCAGCTGGTCCTGCCACTGGTAGCCGGCCCGCAGCCGGATGGCATCGTGACGGCGCAGACCGGGCAGAAACACGCTGCCCTGCGCGGCCCACTGCCGCGCCCGCAGCCCGGTGCCAAACGGCGTGGTGCGCCCGGTGCCCAGCAGCGTACCGCCCCCGCGCGGGGCCACGTCGCGGGCGCTCCGCCTGAGCTGGGTGGCGTAGCTCACGGTGGTTTGCAGGGCATTGAGCGGCGTATTGGGGCCGGTTTCGGAGAGCTTGCGCACGGGCAGGTTGTAGTCGTACACCCGCTCGTGCAGGAAATAAGCGCCCACCGACAGCCCCTGGAAGTATTTGGAATGGGTGAGGTTGAGCGGCAGCCGCAGGCCGGCCGTGAGGCGGGTGTACTGCCACTGGTCGCGGATGGTGCGGCCCTGGAAGAGCACGGCCGCATCGCGCCCGCCGTAGGTCACGTCCACGTCCAGCACCGGGAAGCGGCCCTGATAGCTGAGCGCCCCGGTGGCGCTGAAGGTGCGCTCCACCTGGTCGTAACCCACGCCGGCAAATACCTGGGTCGTATTCAACAAATCCTGGGAGCGCAGGCCCAGGCGCACGGCGTTGCCGGCCGGGCTCTGCACCACCCCGTAGCTGAACAGGTTGAAGGCGTGCCGCAGCGGCGAGTACCGCCGCACCCCGTAGCGCGGCCGGGCCGAATCGGGCCGGGCCAGCAGGCGCGGCACCGCCTGCCCGCCGGGCTCCCCCGCCGCCAGCTGCGCCACGTAAATGGCCGGGGCCTCGGTCTTGGCGGCCGTCGCCAGCGGCACCCAGGCGGCGGGGTCCAGCGGCATTTCCACGATGCGGGCCCCGGTGGCGCGGAAGTCATAGAAGGCCAGCCTGCGGCCATCCGGGGCCACGGCGGCGTGGTAGGCGCCCAGCGGCCGGCTGGTCAAGCGGAAGGTCCGGCCGGTGAGGTCCACGGCATAAATATTATCCACGCCCGACTGCGACGAGTTATAGAGCACGTAGTCGCCCCAGGGCTGGGGGTTGGCCAGATTCACGTTGGCTACCGGCAGCAGGACTTTGGCGGTGCCGGTAGCAGGGTCGAATACGGCAATGGTTTTGCCGGCCGCGCTCAGGGCCACGGCTACCACGCGGCGGCCGTCGGGGTGCCAGCGGGGCTGCTGGTAGAAGTCGTTGGCGGGGTTGGGCAGGGTCTGGATTTCGGCCCCGGTTTCGGCATCCAGCATAACCAGGGCGTGGTGGTAGGCCTCATCGGTGCGCACGGCCACCAGGCGGCGGCCGTCGGGCGAGAGGGCCGCCGCCGCGTAGCGCGCCCCGCGCCCGATGCGAGTCAGCCGGCCGGTTTTCAAGTCCAGCACCTTCAGCTCGGAGGCGATGCGCTGGCCCCAGCGGGCGTGCTGCTGGAACTCGGGCCACACGGCTTTGCCGCCGTTCACCGAGAGCATTTCGGGGATGTTGAGCTGGCCGGGCACGAAGATTTTGCGCTCGGCTCCGTGGCGGCTCAGCAGCACGAGCTGCGGGATTTGGTCGAGGCCGGTTTTCAGGGCCAGCACCGTGCTGTCGGTCACGTACTGCGGGTACTGGTACTGGGTAAATACCCGCTCCGAGGCCGAGGTGCGCAGCTCGCGCACCGGCGTAGCAGGAGGCTGCGCCGCCTGCTGTGCCCGCCACGTCGAGTCGATTTCCGTCATGGTTCGGCCATACAGCTGCTCCGCCGTGAGGCCGGTCGTGCGCCGGATGCCGTGGGAAAACGAGAACGGATAGAAGGGAAATTGGTAATACCTATCCAGCACCTTGGCCCATATATCGGGCCCGTGGTGGGCTTTCAGGTACGACGTCATGAAGTAGCCCAGCACGTACCAATCGGGCACCTGGTCGCGCAGGGAGCCGCTCACGGCCTTTTGGTAGGAGTAGCGCCGGCCGGCCAGCAGGTTGGCCCGCAGGCCCACGCCAAAGCTGGGGATGCGCCCGCGCCCGCTGCGGGTGAGGGCCGTTTCGGTGCCCACGGCATCGCCCTCGAAAAACCACTGCGGCACGCCCACGGCGGCCACGCCCAGCGCGCCATCGCCCAGCAGCGGCCGCAGCACCCGGCCCACGCCCTGCCGGGCCTTGTCGAACTGCCCCACGTGGCGTAGCTCGTGCACGGCCAGACCATCGAGCCAGTCCACGGTGCCCAGCCCGAAGCCCTGCTGCGGCGTGGTGAAAAACTCGGCGTGCCGGGGCAAAAACGTCACGAAGCCATTGCTGACCGTGGTTTGGTTCTGCATCACCACCGAAATGGGCCGGGGGCTCACGCCCAGCGTAGCGCCGTTGGGCTGGTGCAGCTGCTCAAGCCGCGCCGCCGTGCGCTGCGCCGCCGAGTCGAGCCCGCCGGTATACAACACCCGGAAATGCGGGGTACGCACCTCCTGCCAACGCAGCGCGGGCGGATTCTGGCTCAGCACGGGCAGGCTTTGGGCGTGGGCCGACCCGCCAATCAGCAGCCCGAGCAGTCCCGGCAACAACAAACGACGCATAAAAGCAGGTATTTCTGAAATGGGCCTTAAAGAACGGTACTCGTGGCTTGGCAGAAATACGACGGTGCGATTCTGAGGCACTGAAGCGGTTTGGCAACGGCTGATACGTTGTGTGCGGCTGACGCAACCAGCCCTTTAGAGCAGTTTCCGAGTCAGTGTACATTTTTGAAAACAGTTAAAAGTTGAGAGTTAAAAGTTAAAACCCACTACGTCTGATTTTTAACTTTTAACTCTCAACTTTTAACGCTGTACATGGACTTGGAAACCGCTGTAAGAAAGCGGCAGCTTTCGGGAAGGCCACCGCTTTTTTATGCCCCCGTGCAACGCTGCGCGCAACTCACCGGTCAAGAGAATAATTGGGTTCTTCCCTTCAATTCCCTTACCTCATTATCATGTCGCACAAACTCCTTTCCCTGGGCTTGCTGGCCGTTGTGGCCGGCTCCCTGCTCAGCTGCAAAAAAGACGCGGACGTTTCCCCGGCCGTCTGCTACTCGGGCCGGGTAGTAGCCTACACCTGCATGGACGGCATGCTCATTGAAGTAACCTCCGCGTTTCCCATCGGTGCACCGGCCACGATTCGCGGCGCCAGCGGCGACTCGCTACTGGGCCGCAACCTCATCGCCGTGGTGAATACCTCGGATTACGGCCGGATGAACTCCGTGGGCCTCACCCTGCACTTCACCGCCGTGAACGACCCCAACCGCCAGCACAGCGGCTTCACTTGCCTCGCCGCCGACGGGGTGAAAGGCCCCGTGCCGCGCCTGGTGCTCAGCAACGTGGGCACCACGGCCTGCGGCCCCGGGCCGCGCTAGTCGCACACCTCCCACTGCAAAGAAGAAAGACAGGCCCCCGAAACTGAATTTGGGGGCCTGTTTTTGGATTACCAACCTGGCTGTTTAGGCCGACAGCAGCTCCTTATCCGGCACGCTCTGGTCTTTGAGGGTGGCGGTGCCGCGCTCCTTGCGCGTGATGCGCGAGTAGAGGCTGATTTCCTGGTCGAACAAGAACTGGAAAAACAGCTTGGTGTAGCTGGTGTGGGCCAGCAGCGGCTCGTAGAACTCGGGAGCCACGGTTTTGAGCTTGGGAAGGTTGTTCCACGGAATGCTGGGCATGTCGTGGTGCTCGTTGTGGAAACCCACGTTGAGGTTGATGCCATTGAGCCGGCCGTAGTAGGAATAGGTTTCCTGCTCGGGGCTGAGGGTGAGGTAGTGCTCCTGAATCCAGCGGGCCCCAAGCGGGTGCAGGCCCACCGAAAACCAGAAGCTGAGAAAGAGGTAGAGCAGGGCCGTCCAGCCAAAGAAATAGACGATAGCTGCATCGAACGCCACCTGGGCCACGATGTTGGCGAATACGTAGCGGTCCACGGTCGCCACTTCGCGGCAGCGCACCGTGCGAATAAGCTGAAACACCGGAAAGAAAAACAGCCAGACGGCCTTGCCAATGCTGTAGTTCTGAATCAGCCTGGCCTCGTACCAGTCGGGCAGGTCGGCATCCAGCTCGTGCACGCCCTGAAAAACGTGGTGCTTGATGTGGAAATTCTTGAAGCTGATGGCCGTGGGAAACACCGACGGAAAGTTGGCCAGAATGCCCGTGGCCACGTTCTGCCACAGCTTGCGGAACACCAGGTTGTGGGCCGCCTCGTGAATGACCACAAACAGCGTGTGTGAGAAAAACGCGCCCACCAGGTAGGCCACCGGAATGGTCCAGTACCAGGCCTGGTTGCGCAGCAGGTAGGCCAGCGCCACCTGGGCCGCCACGCAGCCCGCCCCAATGAGGAAGGTCGTGGGGTTGCGCGTCATCAGCTGCTTCACCTCGGGGTGGGCCTTGATGATTTGGCGGGTGCGCACGCGGTGCGGCTCGGTGGCCGTGGCCACGGTGAAAGCAGTAGGAGCGGAGGCCATAAGTAGCGAAAAGCAGGCACGACAACCGGAAGCGCGCCGGGGCTTTCAGACAAAAATACGGCAATTAGGCTCAGCTTGTAAGCCGGGCCGATGCTACATCTGCGCCAGCCAGGCCTTGGCGGTGGCCAGGTCGTCGAAGGTGGCTACCACCGGGCTGCCCGCCGTGAATTGCAGGGTCAGGTCCGTGGATAAACGGCTGTACAGATTGGGCGAATACACCCAGGCAAAATACTGCAGGCCCGCGGCCGTCAACTCCGGAAAAAGCTCTTTGCCGGCCCATTCGGCGGCCTCGCTCCACATGCCGGTTACGCGGGTGTTGTCGTTGAGCACCTTGTGGCAGCGCTGCTGGCGCATCAGGCGCAGTATCTCCAGCCCGCCGTGCTGCACGCTGGCCAAATCATGCTCGCCGTGCCAGTCGGCGTAAAGCCAATCGTTCAGATGGTCGTAGGCAATGGTAATGCTAGGTTCTTCAAGTAGGATTTGCAGGGCCATGGGTCATTCAAAACGAAACGATTCCTCGCTACGGTCAATACGTAGAAAAAGATTCGTGCCCGGTTCTCATTTCTGCGATTATCAGTTTAACACGGTTGGCCAGGGTTATCAATCTGCGTTAAATACGTATCCAACAATACGCACCTCTGTTTTGCCCAAACCGGCAGGGCCCGAACAGGTGATGTGCGCGCACGGTTATGCTAATGCCCGAGCCCGCTGCCAAGCCAGGTGAAGCCGGAATTCGTATGGTCTTTCTGCTGTTCGGCAAGGGCTGTAAGGGTGGCGGCAATTACGCGTCTACCCGCCGGGCACCGGCCGGCTGTGGCCCATTCACGTTCATTCCTAATCCATGAAAAACCGTTTGAAATCTTTTGCCAGCCTGAGTATTCTGGCCCTCACGTTTGCCTGCGGCTCGCAGCAGCCGGCCGAGGCCCAGAATCCGCCGCGCTCCACGGCCGGCCTGGCCCCGGCCAACCTAACCGGGCTGGCCCTGGCTACTTTCGCCGGGGGCTGCTTTTGGGCCCAGGAAGAAGCCTTTGAGCAAATAAAAGGCGTGAAGCAGGTGGTGAGCGGCTACGCCGGCGGCACCAAAGCCAACCCCACCTACGAGCAGGTGGCCGAGCAAACCACCGGCCACACCGAAACGGTGCAGATTTACTACGACCCCAACGTGGTGAGCTACCAGAAGCTGGCCGATATCTTTTTCACCGCCGCACACGACCCCACCCAGCTCAACCGCCAGGGGCCCGATGCCGGCCCCGAGTACCGCTCGGCCGCCTTCTACCGCACGCCGGAGGAGAAGAAAATGCTGGAGGCCACCATTGCCAAAGTCAACGCGTCGAAGCAGTATGGCGGCAAAATCGTGACCCAGGTGGTGCCATTCCAGAAGTTCTGGCCCGGCGAGGACTACCACCAGGGCTACTACCGCCTGCACCCCGAAAACCCCTACCTCGCCCACGTTTCGGCCGCCAAGGTGGAGCACGTGCAGAAACTGTTTCCCAAAGACCTGAAAAGCCCGCTGTAAAAAGACCGGGCGGCACACGCCCAACCAGCCCCGGCCCGCAACGGCCGGGGCTTTTTGGTGGGCACCGGGCGGCTGGATTTTTACGCGCCCCGGCAACGGCTTATCTTTGAAAAAGGAAGCCGCCCTCTGCTGGTTCTTCCGTTGCAAGTCTTCTCTACTTATGCTGCTTTCTGCCGTGCCCGCGCTGGACTTTGAGCTGTTGTTTGCGCTGCTGCCGGCCCCGCACGGCGTACTAGCCCCCGATGGCACCCTGCTGGGCCTGAACGACGCGCTGGCGCGGCTGCTGCCAGCCGGCAGCGCCGCCGCGCTGCCCGGCCAGCCCCTGGCCGCCCTGCGGGCCACCACCGAGAGTGCCGGCCTGGTGCTGGCCGATGCCGCCGCCTGGGAAGCCGGCCTGGCGGCCGCCTGGGCCGGGGAGGTGCGGGAGCTACTGCCAACCCTGCGCCCGGCCCCGGCCGAAACCGGCTGCTACTGGCAGGCCACGCTGCAGCCGGTGCCACTGGTGCAGCCCCGCTACGTGGTGGTGCGCCTGCTGGATGTGAGCGAACAGCTGCTGGCTCAGCAGGTTGCCGTGCAGGCGGCGCACGAGCTGGAGCAATTTCGCTTCCTGGCCGAAAGCCTGCCCCAGCTCATCTGGTCGACCAACGCCCACGGGGAGTTCAACTACACCAATCAGCGCTTCATCGACTACACCGGGCACGATGTGCTGCGCATGCCCCCGGCGGCTAAGCAGGACCTGTGGCAGCACATTATGCATCCCGACGACCTGGCGGGCATGCACGCCCGCTGGGCGGAGGCGCTGGTTTCGGAGCAGGCCTTCGAGCTGGAATTCCGGATGCGGGGCGTGGATGGCGAATACCGCTGGTTCCGCTCGCACGTGGCGGCCCAGCGCGGGGCCGATGGCCAGGTGCGGCGCTGGTTTGGGCTGTGCACCGACGTGGATGCCCGGCACCGCGACCAGTTGCGGATTGATACCCAGCAGCGTCTCATGCAACGCATTCTCGACCAGCTGCCGCTCACCATCAGCACGATGGCCGGGCCGGACCTGACGTTTACCTTTCTGTCGGGGCAGGCCCGGCAAGCCATGGGCCCACGGGCGGCGGTGGGCCGCACCGTGGCCGAGAGCCTGCCCGAAATTGCACGCCAGGGCTACCTGCGCCTGCTGCAACAGGTGCTGGACACCGGCCAGCCCCTGCTGGGCCACGAAGAGCGCAGTGCCCTGGTCGACCCGGCCACCGGCACGCTGCGGGAGCACTACCATAATTTTGGCTACCTGCCACTGGCCGGCGACGAGCGCACGGCCCCCGGCGTACTCGCCTACAGCCTCGACGTGACCGAGCAGGTGCTGGCCCGGCACGAAGCCGATACCTTGCAGGCCGAGGTGCGGGCCGCCGATGCCCGCCTGCGCCACCTGGCCGCCGTGCTGCCCATCGTCACCTTTATCACCGATGGGGCGGGCCGTACCATGTACATCAGCCCCCAGTGGTATGCCTACACGGGCCAGGCAGCAGGCGGGCCGTGGGCCGAGGTAGACACCCTGTGGCCGGATACGGTGCACCCCGACGACCAGGCCGGGTCCGCCCGTCTCATCCAGGAGAGCATTGCCACGGCCCAGGTGGGCAAGGTGGAGCTGCGCCTGCGCCGCCACGATGGCCAGTACCGCTGGTTCATGACCGTGGCCGTGCCCGAGCTGGACGCCAGTGGCCAGCTGGTGCGCCGCCACGGCTACCTTCTCGACGTGCACGAGCTGCACGAGCGCACCAGGGAGCTGGCCCGCAGCCGCGCCGATTTTGCCGCCCTGGCCGATAACATCGCGCAGCTGGCCTGGATGGCCGACGCCACCGGCCATATCTTCTGGTACAACCAGCAGTGGTACGATTTCACGGGCTCGACCCTGGAAGCCATGCAGGACTGGGGCTGGATACAGGTGCACGACCCCACCCTGGTGACGGACGTGAATGCGCGCTACCTGGCCGCCATTCAGGCCGGGCAGCCTTGGGAGGACACGTTCCCGCTGCGGCGGCACGATGGACAGTTTCGCTGGTTCTTGAGCCGGGCCCGGCCCATTCGGGACGCCAGCGGCGCGGTGGTGCGCTGGTTTGGCACCAACACCGACGTGACCGAGCTGCGCGAGCTGCAGCAGCGACTGACCCGGAGCGAAGAGGAGCTGCGCATTCAGGCCGAGAGCCTGCCGCAGCAGGTGTGGACGGCCCGCCCCGATGGCACCGTGGACTTTTATAACCACCGCACGGCGGCCTACGTGGGCGAGTCGATGGAAAAAAACGGGGCCGCCCACTGGCTCAGCTTCGTGCACCCCGACGACCTCCCCCGGATGCAGGAGCGCTGGCAGGCCGCCATTGCCAGCCAGCGCTACTACGAGGCCGAGTTCCGCCTGCGGCGCTACGATGGGCAGTACCGCTGGTTTCTGGGGCAGGCCCAGGCCCGCCGCGACCCCGGCGGACAAGTGCTGAAATGGTACGGTACCAACACCGACGTAGACCAGCAGCGCCAGCTGCAGGAGCAGGTGCTGGCCAGCCAGTCCCGCTTTCAGCAGCTGCTCGAAACCCTGCCCCAAATGGCCTGGACGACCAACCCCGACGGCAACGCCACCTACTACAGCCAGCGCTGGTACGCGTTTACCGGGGCCACGTTTGAACAGCTCCGGAACTGGGGCTGGGAACAGCTCGTGCACCCCGACGACCTGTTGGCCACCCTGAGCAAGTGGGGCCACAGCCTGGCTACGGGCGAGGCCTTTGAAGATGAAACCCGCTGGCGCGACCAGCACGGCGACTACCGCTGGTTTCTGGTGCGTGGAGAACCCATTCGAGACAAAAGCGGGGCGATATCGGTGTGGGTGGGTGCCCACACCGATATCCACGAGTTCAAGCAGATTCAGCAGCAGCTCGAAGCTCAGAATGCCCGCCTCACGCGCACCAACGAGGACCTCGACAACTTCATCTACACGGCCTCGCACGACCTCAAGCAGCCCATCACCAACATGGCGGGCATTTTTGAGGAGCTGACCCGCACGGCCTACTTCCGCGACCCGGATGCCATCAAGCTCATCACCTACTTTGAGCGCGCCCTGGCCCGGATTTATGGAACCATCGACGACCTCAGCGCCATTGTGCAGGTGCAGCGCCAGCAGCAGGAGCTGCCCGCCGAAGCCGTGGCCCTGGCCCCGCTGGCCGACGAAGTACTCAGCAGCCTGCAGGACCAGGTGCGGCAGCTCGGGGCCACGTTCGAGCTGGACTTTACCACCTGCCCGGCGGTCGATTTCGTGCGCCCGCACCTGCAAAGCGTGTTCTTCAACCTCATCAGCAACTCGCTGAAATACGCCGCCCCCGGCCGGCCACCCAGCATCCGCCTCAGCAGCGCCCCCGACCTGCTCACCGGCCGTCCCATCATCACGGTGCAGGACAATGGCCTGGGCATCGACCTGGAGCGGTTCGGGCCGCAGCTGTTTCAGCTGTTCCGCCGCTTCCACTCCCACGTCGAGGGCACGGGCATGGGCCTCTACCTCATCAACCGCATCGTGCAAAACCACGGCGGCCGGCTGGAAGTCAGCAGCGCGGTGGACGAGGGCACCACATTCCGGATTCACCTGTGAGTCGCAAATCAGCAAAAAGAGCCCGCCGGTCAAATCCAGCGGGCTCTTTTTGCTGATTTGAAACCCCAAATTTCAGGGCACTAGCAGCAGCTTGCAGGTACCCAACAGTTGACCATCGGTTACGGTAGCGTACAGCTGGGCCACATACAGTCCCGGCGGCAGGCCGGCCAGGTCCAGGGGGTAGTCGCCGTTGCCGGCTATGGGGCGGGTGCGCACCACGCGCCCGGCCAGGTCCAGCACCCGCACCGTGGCCGGGCCCCGGCCCAGCCCGCTCACTTGCAGCGTGGTTGCGCCCTGAGCCGGGTTGGGGTAGGCCCACAGGCCGATGCCACTGGCCAGGCCCGCCCGGGGGCGGGACGCGGCCAGCGGGGTGCCCCGGAAGTCGTGCCGGGCCAGGTAGCCTTGCTGCCCCGCCAAGCCCAGTTGAGTCGACTTGCCGCAGACAAGCAGGGTGCCATCGCCTACCCACTGCCAGTCATAAGGAACTACTGCAGTCTGTGTATTGCTAGATAGTGCATAAAAGGCTACGCGCTGGCCTGTAACCACATCAAGCTGAGCCAAGTATACAGTCGGTGTACCTGCCTGCCGCACATCGGTTAGTAGTACGCCCATCGTATTATTGGGCAGCAACCGAATCCGATAAGCATAATTACTCACGACTCCCGTCCCCGCGAGCGCAGGCGGGTGGCGGTAGGTCCATACTACATTCAGAGCCGTATCGAGTCGTATGACATACCCTATGCTTTTGGCAGCTCCCGCTGTACCAGCCACAAGCGAATCAGCTGTACCGGAAATCAAGTATCCGGCTGCATTGGGTAGCGCCACAATATTGCAACCAAAATTATAACGACTGCCGCTACGAAAAGATGAACCCAGTGGCTGTATAAAGCGCTGGCGACGGAGTATTCCGCTGCTATCCGTTTCAATTAAATAATGGTCGTAGCCGAAGTTAACAAACGAGTAAGCATCGCCATTAATCAGGTAACCACCACGCGGAGTTGACACCAATGACGTGGAATAATCCTGTGATTGAGGCAAGCGAGCATAATTACGCTGCCAACGCACCCGACCTAACGTATCGGAACAGGTCAATATTACTTGTTGATTTTGTCCAACCTGATTGATTGGATTTACCATCCCTGTAGTGAGTATGTATTTTCCTGTGGCCAAGGCAGCAGTAACTGTACTACGTGGCGAAGAAGGGGCTAGCCACCACCCTAACAATGTATCGCCCTGTGATGTGAACCGCTGGATATATGGCCTTTGCAATGTAATAGAACTACCTGTCTGACATTGAAATCCTCGCCCCGTCCACCAGCCACCACTACCTATGGCTGGGTCCATACTGTATTCGCCATTACTCAAGCCTCGTCCCAATTGTTCACGCTGTAAAGTGCCGTTTAAATTGTATAGCTGACAAAATGTGCGCGAAACCATGCGGCACCCAGCACCTGCTTGAATTGGCGCGAAGGTACCACAAACGGCGAATCTCTGGTGTGCCACTATTGGTAATAGGCTTAGATAATTCATTCCTGTTGTGTTGCTTCGCATTTCACCTTTTTCCCACATCAACTGTTGGGCCTTACTGGAGAATATAGTAAATCCCCACAGCATCGCAATAAAACCTGTATTGAAGCGCATATGACCGGTGTGGTGGACTAAGTAGCTCTTACAACATAGTGCAGGAGCTACTTAGTCCTAATTGATAAAGTAATTAGAAACCTGGATTAGTGAACAACCACTATTTTACAGGTACAAAGCAAGTGGCCTGCTTCACCTACAAGGCGACCGACATAAACACCAGGTGCCATCTTTTCAACCGATATGATGGGCATTCGCTCATCCACTAAGGCTTGAGTTAGCACAATATGACCGGTTCTCAGTTCAACGAGTTGAAAAACGCTAGTCCCGTCGCGCGAGCCCGTTACCTGAATTGTTACCTTATCACTGCCTGGGTTTGGATAGGCTCGTATCTGTGTCGACACAGCTCTTTCACCAGCCTCTGGCGTTCTGGCATCTCGCTGAACTGGTTTACCAGACACAACACTAATTCCACATAACGTGCGAGGGTAGAAGTAGCGCAATATTTCACAGGCTACAGGTGCAAAACCAGAGGATGAGCCCGCCACTTCCACCAAAGCAGTACTATCAGCTGTAGTGGGGGTAGCGCCTGGCACCAATCTCACCGAGCGCCCCATTACATCGAAGCAGGATACCCGACGCTGTACCTCTACGTTCTGGCTCCTCTGGCTCAATAAATTTTGTCGCACCCTATTCACGTCGGTTTCCCTACCTAGATGACGGTATTTTTCCATCAGGTATATGCTCATCCGCTCAAAAGCCACATCGTTGATTAATGGCAGCGTATTGGCATAGATTTCAAGTTGTGCTAGTTGCCCAGCATGTTCGCGGTAGTCAATTAGTTTAAGTTCTAGCTCATGGAGGTCTCGCTCGCCCCCATTGGGTTGCTGGATAGCATTTTCCCAATCCTGCCACTTAGGGTTGCTATTGGCCGATGGACGGTATAGTCCATTCACCCCAAGACCATAAGATGGACGCTGGTTACAGGGGGTGCCAGGAGCAAAATTAATAGTAACAAGCCTTCCCAGACTGCTGGAAACGGTAGGTGACTCACTGGGTGAACTAAGCGCTATATAACTAAGTGGTGAGTACTGTCCGTCGTTTTGCACGTCCACGTTTAACCCGGCATATTTATTGGCCACTGGCTCCACACCGAACGGCCCGGGCCCGCCGGGCGGGCCACTAAGCTGCCCCACCGTGGCACTGCTCTCAACGGCAATGCCCTGGTCGCAGCTTTCGATGGTGTTGCAGCTGATGGCCGGCGCGAACGGCGCGTATTGCTGCCCGGTGATGACCACCGCCCGGGTGCATTTGGCAAAGTAGTTATCGGTCACGTATTCTATTTCCGAGTTGGCCCAGTTCCAACCGGCAATTCGCCTGCAAGGTCAACGAGCCGGTGATGTTGAAAACGTAGATGCTGCTGGTATCGCCGGTAAGCGTAAGAGTCTGGCTTTCGGGCAAAGTGGTGTTGCCATTCAGGACGTAGGTTCCGGCAGGAAGGGCCTGCCCCGCCAGCCCGTCGGGAAGCACCTTGCCGTTTTGGCTGGCACACCAGACGCGGGCCTCCTGTGCCGCGCCCAGTGCTTGGGGTGTCGGGGCCGCACCGTTGCCAAATACTCCGTCGGAGGCCACCACCGTGGCTGAAATGGCTTGGGCAGCGCCAACTTTTCCAGCTACCGGCAAGCTGTTGGCCGCCTGAATATCCCCGCCCGCCAGAAGGCCGTAGGCCGCCGCTACGCCAAGGGGTGGTGCGGAGTACTGAGCCTGGGCGGGGCTACTCACGAAAGCAGCCAGCACAAAACCTATCGCACCAGCGATGGCGCGGGTCGCGGGTCGCGGGTCGCGGGTCGCGGGTCGCCCTGAGAATCGAAAAGAGGGTATGAGGTTGCGTCATCACATTAAGGGTAAAAAGTGAATGAATAGTGAAAAGGAAGGCCACAGAGTTCGGGAGAAAAAAATGAAATAGCAAATTATTTTTTCACCTTTCAGGGTCATCAAACCATTGATTCATAAACTATTTACTTTCCGGCTGACGATACCCCTTTTTCTGAATTACTATTCTTTGACTTACTCTTGCCAGTGGAATGCTCAACGCCTTTCTCAAGCCTCCCCCATCCGCCCGTGCTCCAATCCAAACTCCCCGACGTCGGCGTCAGCATCTTCACCCAAATGACCCTGCTGGCCCAGGAAACCGGGGCCATTAACCTGGCCCAGGGCTTTCCGGACTACGACCCGCCGCAGGAGCTGCTGGAGGCCCTGGCCCGCCACGCCCTCACCCCCGGCCACCACCAATACGCGCCCATGCCGGGCCTGCCGCGGCTGCGCGCCGCCATTGCCGCCCAGGTAGCCCGCCTGCACGCCGATGCCCCCGCCCCCGACCCGGCCACCGAAATCACCGTCGCGGCCGGGGCCACCGAGGCGCTGTATGCCGTGCTGGCCGCCGTGGTGCGCCCCGGCGATGAGGTAGTCGTATTTGAGCCGGCCTATGATTTGTACGGGCCGGCCATTCGGCTGCAGGGCGGCGTGCCGCGCTACGTGCGCCTGCCCGCCCCGCACTTCCGGCCCGACTGGGACGCCGTGCGCCGGGTGGTATCGCCCCGCACCCGGCTGGTGCTGATAAACACGCCCCACAACCCCAGCGGGGCCATTTTCACGGCCGACGACTGGCACGAGCTGGCCCGCCTGCTGGCCGGCACCGATGCCCTCGTGCTCAGCGATGAGGTGTACGAGCACCTGGTGTTCGACGGCGCCCCGCGCATGAGCGCCCGCCAGCACCCCGAGCTGCGCGAGCGCAGCTTCGTGCTTTCGTCCTTCGGCAAAACCTACCACGCCACCGGCTGGAAAGTGGGCTACTGCATTGCCCCGCCCGCCCTCACCGCTGAGGTACGGCGCGTGCACCAGTTCCTCACCTTTGCCGTGAGCACGCCCACCCAGCACGCCCTGGCCGACGTGCTGGAAGCCGACACGACCGATGCCCACGCCCGCGGCTTGGCCCCGTTTTACCAGGCCAAGCGCGACCAGTTCCGCAGCCTGCTGGCGGGTGCCGGCTGGGAGCTGCTGCCCGTGCCCGGCGGCTACTTCCAGCTGGCCCGCTACGGCGCGTTCGCCTCGACCGGCGACCTGGCTTTTGCCGGGTTCCTGGCCCGCGAGAAGGGCGTGGCCGTGGTGCCGGTATCGGCCTTCTACCACGATGGGTTTGATGATGGGCTGATTCGGTTTTGCTTCGCGAAGGAAGAAGCTACGCTGCAAGCGGCGGCAAAACGCCTGATTTATTAATGGTTAGCGGTTAATGATTAGTGGTTAATATTCAACGGTTGACGATAAATGGAAAGGACCTCAGTAATTAATCATTAACCACTAATCATTAACCACTAAAATAATGGCCGACCTCACCGTTTCCTTCGTCCAGACCAGGCTGCACTGGCAGGATGCCGCCGCCAACCGCGCCACCCTCGATGTGGCCCTGGCTAGCCTCAGCACCCCCACCGACCTCATTGTGCTGCCCGAGATGTTCACCACCGGCTTCAGCATGGAAGCCGAAACCCTGGCTGAGCCCATGGACGGCCCCACCGTGGCCTGGCTACGCACCCACGCCGGCGCCCACAACGCCGTGCTCACGGGCAGCGTCATCATCGAAGAAAACGGCGCGTACTTCAACCGCCTGCTCTGGGTGCGGCCCGATGGCAGCCTGAGCACCTACGACAAGCGCCACCTGTTCACGCTGGCCGGCGAGCAGCACACCTACGCCCCCGGCACTACCCGGCTGGTGGAAGAATGGCGCGGCTGGCGCATCTGCCCGCTGGTGTGCTACGACCTGCGCTTCCCCGTTTGGAGCCGCAACCAGCCCGCCGCGCCCTACGACCTGCTGCTGTACGTGGCCAACTGGCCCGCCGTGCGCCGCGCCGCCTGGATGACCCTGCTCCGCGCCCGCGCCATCGAAAACGTGGCCTGCGCCCTCGGCGTGAACCGCATCGGGCAAGATGCGAATGGCCACGACTACGCCGGCGACTCGGCTTTGCTCGATGCCAAAGGGAGCTATTTGTTGGAGGCTGGAGACCAGGCCGGAACATTCACCCACACGCTAAGACGGGCAGATTTGGATAATTTCCGGGCCAGTTTCGGGGCCCTGAACGACGGCGACGCGTTTGAGCTGCGCGACTAAGCAGTAGCGCGAAGCGGTGCTTCGCGTCCCCGCGCCGCTCCCAATCGTTGCACTGGCGCGGGGACGCGAAGCACCGCTTCGCGCTACTGCTACTGCTACTGCTACTGCTACTGCTACTGCACGGCCAGGCGCTGCACGGCGGTGGCCCCATCGGCACCCACTACCCGCACCAGATACACACCGGCGGCGAGGCCGGCCAGATTCAGGGCGTGGCGGCGCTGGGTGGCGCGACCGGTTTGCACCACGCGGCCGGCCAGGTCGAGGACGGTGAAGCGCGTGGGCGTGGCGGTTTCGACGGTGGCCGTAGCGGTGGCCGGGTTGGGGAAAATGCTCAGGGCCAGGGCGCGGGCCGCTTCGGCGCGCGTGGCCGTGACCACCCGGTTGCGGGTGCCGTAGCTGATGATGCCGCCGGCCTGGGTACCCACCAGCAGCTCGGGGGCCCCGTCGCCGTTCAGGTCGGCGGCGGCCAGGCCGTAGTGCGCGTACGTGCCCTTGCCGAGGCGGGCCAGCTCGAACTGGCCATTGGCGGGGTTATACACCACATCGGTGCGCTCCGAGAAGATGCCGCTCTGGGCGCGGTAGTTCGAAAACAGGCGCAGCAGGCCGGTGGCATCGGCGGTCACGAGGTCGGCCAGGCCGTCGCCGTCGAAGTCGGCCACGGTGGCGCTCAGGTTGATGGGCCGGGCCCCGGTGGCTTCGCGAATGCGCCCAAAGTCATTATTAACCAGCACAAACGCGCTGTCGAGGCGCCCGCGGCCCCGGTTGCGGAAGTAGCGTAGCGCCATGCCCGGCTCGCGCACCTCGTTGGTACCAATGAGCAGGTCGACGTAGCCATCGCCGTCCACATCGGTGAAGCAGGGCATGTCGCCTTTGGCGTAGGGCAGCACGCCCGTAGTAGCCGGGCCCTGGGGCTTAAAGCTCACCCGGTTGCTAACATTGAAAGCCACGGGCTGACCGGCGGCGGCGGTATTCAGCACGAAATAAATCAGATTCACTCCCTGGGAAAACGACGCGTAGGCCAGGTCCAGAGCCCCGTCGCGGTTCAAATCGACCAGCGCGGGCTTGAGGCCCTGCATGCCCAGGGCGGCCAGGCCCAAGTAGTCGCTGCTCACGAGCTGGAACACGGGCCGGGTGCGAGTACCCACGTTGCGGTAGTAGCTCAGGCTGGCGCGGTACACGTTGCTCACGCGGTCGGCGTGGTTGCCGATGAGCATATCCGGCAGGCCGTCGCCGTCGATATCGCCGAAGGTGGGCGCGGCTCCCTCGCTCACGTCAATCATGTCACTTTGCAGGAAGCCGGCGGGGCGGTAGGTGAACGTGGGCGGGCCGCTCGGGCCGTTTTCGAAGAGCTGCACGGAGTTCTTCATGCTCACGAGGTCGGCGAGGTTGCTGACCATGTTGGGAGCCACCACGAGGTCGGGGCGGCCATCGAAGTTGGCATCGAACGAATAGCCGGCCGGGAATACGGGCACGCGCACCGGTGTAGCCGCCGAGGGAAACTGCGAGCTGATGCCGGCCTGCGTGACCACGGGGGCCGTGGTGGTGCCGGTGTTCAGCAGGCGGGTGAGCTCGGGGCAGTTGTCGCGGCCGTCGAGCAGGTCCTGGTCGCCGTCGCCGTCGAGGTCGACCAGCAGCAGGCTGTGGCCGCCGGTGTGGTTGGGCCGGCGGGCCGTGAAGCACGCCTGACTGTTGAACATGTACTCGGAGCAGCCGCCGCAGGCCTGAATACCGCCCCAGTTATCGGTAGCCAAAGTGAAGGTGAGGGCGCTGCCGCAGGTGCCGGGGCTGGTGTTGATATACTGCTCGATAAACGACGAGCCCGCGAAATCATAGGTCATGATGTCGAGCTTGCCGTCGCCGTTCACGTCCTGAATGGCGGGCAGGTTGTAGCCGCCCACCGTGAGGTTGGCCGTGCCGGCGAAGTTGCCGGAAAACCGGATTTCGTTGGCCGTGAGCTGGAAGCTGGGCTGGCCGCCCGCCAGCACGTTGCGGAAGATGCGGATGCCGCCGTTGCCGGCGTAGGTGAACAGGTCGGGGCGGTTGTCGCAGTCGTAGTCGCGCAGCAGGGCCCAGCCCTCCAGGTCGGCCGGAAACAGGCTTTCGTACTGCGGGGCGTACTGCCAGCGGCGGCCGGCCGGAGTGCCCGGCGCGGCCACGCTCAGAAAGGTGTGGCAGCGGCTGCTCTCGTGGTCGAAGGCAAAGAGGTCGGGCTGGCCGTCATTGTTCAGGTCGATGGTGCTGAACTGGGGCGTGTTGAGGCCGCCGGCCCAGGCGTTGCGCAGCGTATCGGTGCCATGCACCACTTTGGCCACCGGCTGGTACTCAAAGCCAAACCGGCTGCCCGATTGGGCGCGGGCCGTCAGAGCAAAAGTCAGCAGGGCCAGCAGCAGGGGATAAAGACGAAACATGGAAAGCGGATGGTTTGAAAGGAAGAGGAAAGGAGCGCCGCGTTCGCTACAAAAATCACGCCCACCTTTGTAGTAAGTTACATTCCCTTCGTCACTTTTGTTCATGCCCACGCCGCTCTATTCCCAGTACCTGGCCGCCGGTGGCCAGGTCAGCACCGATTCGCGTCAGCCCCAGCCCGGCACCCTGTTTTTCGCCCTCAATGGGCCCAGCTTCCGGGGGGCTGACTTTGCCCCGCAGGCCCTGGCCGCCGGCGCGCGCCACGCCGTGGTGGACGATGCCGCCCTGGCCGCCACCGACCCGGCCCGCTACACCTACGCCCCCGACCCGCTGCTGGCCTTGCAGGAGCTGGCCCGGCACCATCGCCAGCAGTTCGACATTCCGGTGCTGGCCATCACCGGCTCGAATGGCAAAACCACCACCAAAGAGCTGCTCACCGCCGTGCTGGCCCAGCGATTTCGGGTGCTGGCCACCATCGGCAACCTGAACAACCACATTGGGGTGCCGCTCACGCTGCTGCGCCTGCGCCCCGGCGAGCACGACTTTGCCGTGATTGAGATGGGCGCCAACCACCGGGGCGAAATCGCGGCCTACTGCGAATGGGCCGCGCCTACGCACGGCCTCATCACCAACATTGGCAAGGCCCACCTCGAAGGCTTTGGCGGGGCCGAGGGCGTGGCCCTGGGCAAGGGCGAGCTGTTCGACTACCTGGCTCGCGCCGGTTTCACGGCCTTCGTGAATACCCTGGATGCCCGCCTGCCGGGCCTGGCCGCCGCCGTGCCCACGCGCCTCACCTACCCCGGCCCTACCGACAACTATCCGGCCACCCTCCTCTCGGCCGACCCCGCCGTGGCCCTGCGCCTGGCCGATGGTACCGACGTAGCCGCCCAGCTCACCGGCGACTACAATTTCCCGAATCTGGCCGCCGCCGCCGCCGTGGGCCAGCACTTTGGTATTTCAACCGACAAAGTCGCTACTGCCCTGGCCCGCTACAACCCGCAGAACAACCGCTCGCAGCTGGTGCGCACCGCCGCCGGCAACGAGCTGGTGCTCGATGCCTACAACGCCAATCCCAGCAGCATGGCCGCGGCCCTGCGCAGTTTCGCGGCCCGCCCGGTAGCGGCCGGCCAAACCAAGCTGGCGCTGCTCGGCGACATGTTTGAGCTGGGCGATGAGAGCGCCGCCGAACACCGCCAGCTGGGCCAGCTGCTCGCCGAACTGCGGCTGCCCCAGGTGCTGCTCATCGGCCCGGAAATGGCTTTGGCGGCAGCGGAGGCACCTTCAGCCCAGCATTTCGCCACCAAAGCCGAAGCGGCGGAGTGGCTGCGAACCCACTCCGTGCGCGGCCAGCAGGTGCTGGTGAAAGGCAGCCGCGGCATGGCCCTGGAGACGCTGGTGGAGCTGCTATGATTTCATTTAACATCTATCAATTAACATTTAACAGCCGTTCGACTGGGCTTCTCGGAGCTCATCGAACGGCTGTTAAATGTTAAATGATAAATGTTAAATGACTAAAACGGGCTCACGAAATCCCGAAAAGCCGGCAGCTCATTGTCCTTTTCCGACACGAGCGGGTGGACCTCCGTGCCCCAGTTGATATTCAAATCGGCATCGTCCCAGCGCAGGCCACCTTCGGCGGTGGGCGCGTAGTAGTCCGAGCATTTGTAGAGGAAGATGGTATCGTCTGCCAGCGCCATGAAGCCGTGGGCGAAACCGGCCGGGATGTAGAGCAGGTTGCCGCGCTCGGCGCTTAATTCCACGAGCTGGTGCTGGCCGTAGGTGGGCGAGTCCTTGCGCAAATCCACGGCCACGTCGAGGGCGCGGCCCTGACCTACGCGCACCAATTTGGCCTGAGCGTGGGGCGGGCGCTGGAAGTGCAGGCCGCGCAATACGCCTTTTTTGGAGCTCGACTGGTTGTCCTGCACCCACTGGGCATCGGCCCCGGCCTGAGCCATGAGCTTGGCGCTGAACGTTTCAAAGAATACGCCCCGGTCGTCGGCAAATACGCGGGGGGTGAACTCGACCAGGCCGGCCAGGGGGTGCTGCTTTACTTCCATTGGGGCAAAGGTAGAAAGGTGGAAAGGACTGTTTCGTGGGTTTGTGAAGTAGGTACGCTAAAAAAAGCCCGTCATGCTGAGCTTGTCGAAGCATCTCTACCGCAGCAGTAACTATTCACTTACGCGGTAGAGATGCTTCGGCTGCGCTCAGCATGACGGGCTTTCCCGGTTATTGCGGCTGCACGGCGGCCACGGCCGCCAGGTACTGGTCCAGCACCAGCTTTTCGTCGAATTTGGTTTCGGCGAGGTAGCGGCTGTTCTGGCCCATGCCCTGCAGGTCGGCGTCGCTCAGGCGCAGTACCTGGAGCATTTTGGCGGCCAAATCGGCCCCGCTGCGCACCTGGCAGAGGTAGCCGTTGCGGCCGTCGACCACGGTTTCGCGGCAGCCGGGCACGTCGGTTGTTACCAGGGGTTTGCCCACGGCGGCGGCTTCGAGCAGGGTTTTGGGGGTGCCTTCGCGGTAGCTGGGCAGCACCACGCAGTCGGCGCGGTGCAGGTGGGCGGCCACGTCGTCGGAGCGGCCCAGGTATTCAATGTCGCCGCTCAGCAGCCACTCTTCGAACGTGGCGCGGGGCACGCCCACGCCGCCGGCCTCATCCAGCCCGCCCAGCAGCTGAATACGCGTGCCCGGCACGGCGGCACGGATGATTTTGGCGGCTTCAAAATATTCCAACACGCCTTTTTCATACAGCACCCGCGCCACCATCAGAAACACGAACGGGGTTTGGCGGACGAACTGCGCGGCGGGCCGGAACTTGTCGGTGTCCACGCCGGAACCGGGCAGCAGGCCGGTTATTTCCTTGCGCACCAGCCCATTATCGAGGAAGAGCTGCCGGTCGTCGCCATTTTGAAAAAAGACCTTGGCCGGGAAGCGGAACGCGAAGCGGTAGAGGCCCAGCGCCACCTTACTCACGAAGTTTTTGATGATGAACACCGTGCCCAGCCCGCTTACGTTGTTGATGCTGGGGATGCCCGCCAGCCTGGCCGCGATGCTGCCGTAGATGTTGGGTTTGATGGTGTAATGGAGCACCACGTCGGGCCGCTCGCGCTTGTAAATCTGGTAGAAGCGCCGCGTGAGGGCGGCATCCTTCACGGGGTTGGTGCCCTTATTCTCCATCAGAATGGGCACGAAGCGGCAGCCCAGCTCGGTTTCGAGGCGCGCCGAGTAATCATCGGGCGGGGCAATGGCCAGCACCTCGTGGCCAGCGTTTTGCAGGGCGCGCACGAGGCTGGCGCGGAAATTCCAGATATTCCAGCTGGTGTTGATGACGAGGGCGACGCGCACTTGTAGTGAATGAGTGAATGGGTGAATGCAGGGGCAAAGGTCGGGCCTACGGCGATTTGCTGGCTTCGTTGCTCATTCGCACATTCACTCATTGTCTCGGTACTTTATGGCCCGATTGTGTGTTACCGTTACCATGAACCTTCGAATACCTGCGCTTTTGCTGTTTTTGCCCCTGCTGCCGCCGCCCGTTGTGGCCGCGCCGCCGCCGCTGCCCGGCCAGCTGCTCTTTCAACAAAACTGCGTGCGCTGCCACGGAGCCAACGGCCGCAAAGGCGCTAACGGGGCCCACGACCTCACCAAGAGTAACCTCAACGGCTTTGGCCGCACGTATCTGGTTATGAACGGCATGGGCAAGATGCCGGCTTTCGGCAAGAAGCTCTCGGCGGCCCAGGTGCAGCAGGTGGTGGCGTATTCGCTCACTTTGAAATAAACAGCTGGTGCTTGGTTGTTGGTGCCTGATTGTTGGTTGTTGGTGCTTGGTCTTTCGTATTTGATGTAGTCCTTTGACGGGTTTCGGAGATTTGAGCCCCCCAAACACCAACAACCAAGCACCGACAACCAAGCACCAACAACTAAGCACCAAGCACCAAATCATGGCAAACACCCAATCCGGCGGCCGCAAGCCCGGCAACAGCACCCGCCACTTCGGCACCACCGACCACGTGAAGGGCCGGGCCGGCCGCCTGCTGGCCAAAACCGGCAAAGGCGGCACCTACGAAACCTCGCTGGAGCAGGAAACCGCCGTGCTGGTATCGGTGCCCCCGCGCCGGCAGTCCGAAGTCCAGACCTCGGAATACCTTGATGAGCTGGCCTTTCTCATCGAAACGGCCGGGGCCAAGGCCACCAAGCGCTTCGTGCAGCGCCTCGAAAAGCCCGACATCCGGACCTACGTGGGCGAGGGCAAGCTGGCCGAAATCAAGGCTTACGTGGAGCATGAGGGCAGCAGCATGGTGGTTTTTGATGACGACCTCTCCCCTTCCCAGCTGCGCAACCTGGAGGCTGAGCTGCTGGTGAAAATCGTGGACCGCTCGCTGCTGATTCTCGATATTTTTGCCCTGCGGGCCAAGTCGGCCACTTCGCGCACGCAGGTGGAGCTGGCCCAGTACCAGTACCTGCTGCCCCGCCTCACCGGCCTCTGGACTCACCTCGACAAGCAGCGCGGCGGCGTGGGCATGAAGGGCCCCGGCGAAACCGAAATTGAAACCGACCGCCGCATCGTGCGCGACCGCATCGCCTTTCTCAAGGAGAAGCTCGAAGACCTCGACAAGCAGAGCCACACCCAGCGCAAGGCCCGCGGCGGCAGCATTCGGGTGGCGCTGGTGGGCTATACCAACGTGGGCAAAAGCACCCTGATGAACGTGCTGGGCAAGGCCGACGTGTTTGCCGAAAACAAGCTCTTCGCCACCGTAGATGCCACCACGCGCAAAATCGTGCTCGAAAACACGCCCTTTTTGCTCTCCGATACGGTTGGGTTTATCCGCAAGCTGCCCACCAAGCTCATCGAGAGCTTCAAGAGCACGCTCGATGAGATTCGCGAAGCCGACCTGCTGCTGCACGTCGTGGACATCTCGCACCCCGGCTTCGAGGAGCAGATTCAGGTGGTGAACGACACGCTGGTGGATATTGGCGCGGCCGACAAGCCCACGCTACTGGTGTTCAACAAAATAGACCAGTACAAGCAGGACGACGCGGAGCTGGACCCCTTTGGCGAAGTGCTGGATGCTGAGGACAATGGCACCGCCCCGCGCCCGCCGCTGGCGCAGCTGCAAGCTACCTACATGGCCAAGATGCATGACCCGGTGGTCTTCATCTCGGCCCAGGACCGCACCAATATGGAAGAGCTGCGCGAGCTGCTGAGCAAGCGCGTGGTAGCCCTGCACCAGCAGCGCTACCCACATCAGGCCGCAGGTTTCAATGAGAGAATGGGCGAATGAGTGAATGTGGTGATGAGGAGTAATAAGCAACTGCTGTTACGCAGCGGGGCTGGCGCGCGTCACAGAAGCGCGCCAGCGCGGTGGTTCCTCCCATTTCCACATTGCCACATCGCCTCATTTACTCATTCACTCATTCGCCCATTCTCTCATTGAAAAAAAGCCAGCCGCCGCTGGCTTTTTCGCGTAAGGGAGCAAACTGGACCATTCAGGGCCGTTTTTACTATGCGTTATTCGTCAATTATTCGGGTTGGGCTGCTGGGAGCCGTGGTGACTGGTGTGGCCGGTGGAGCGCGGGCTCAGGATGTGCCCCGCACCTATCCGCCGGCCGCGCCCCTCACCCCCGCCGACACGACCGCCAACAAGCAGCAGTTTGCCAACCCTTCGGTGCTAGGCATGGGCCCGAGCAAGGGCCTGATTGTGCGCTACGAGCGCATGCCCCGGTTCGGGGTGGCATCGTCGGCGCAGGTGGCGGGACTGAACGACTTCTCCACCGAGGCCACCAAAAATGCCCGGCTGTCCATCAAAGGCTACATTCCGGCCTGGAACCACCCGCACCTCAAGGTCATCGTGGGGCTGAGCTACGAGCGGGAAGAATTCCAGTTCGAAAAGCTGCCCACCACCTACGAGCTCTACGACAACATCGAAAACAAAGGCCTGAAAAGCACGGCGGCCCAAATCGCCGTTATCCGGCCCGTGGATGATGTGCACTGGTACCTGGCCCGCGTGAAGGGCGAGCTGGCCGGCGACTACACGTCCAGCGAACTCACCAAGTCCGATTACACCCGCTTCTCAGCCGAGGCCATTTACGGCTGGAAGCGCAGCCCGAATTTCTCCTGGGGCGTAGGCTTTCAGTACGGCTACACGTTCGGGCGGCTCAGCCTTTACCCGGCCTTGATTTACAACCGCACCTTCAACCCCCGCTGGGGCGTGGAGGCGCTGGCCCCGGCCCGCGTCACGCTGCGCTACAACGCCAACCCCAACTCGATTTTCTACGCCGGCTACACCGTCGACGGCTACAATTACATCGTGCATTTGCGCAGCCCGCTGGGGCGCAAAAACCCGGACGGCACGCCCGACGCCAACACTATCCCGCTCCGCACCCTGGAGCTGCGCGAAACCGAAGTAAAATTCCGCCTGCGCTGGGAGCACGAAATCTTCAGCTTCCTCTGGATGGGGGCCGAAGCCGGCTACCGCTACAACTACGCGTTCGATGCCTTCGACCGCACCAACGCCGACCGCGAGAAAATCATCGACTCGCAACTCAACGGCGCGCCTTATGCCAGCCTGGAGCTGTTCATCACGCCGCCCCGCAAGCTGCTGGAGAAGGCCGGCGTGCGGCGGTAAGAACGTGTACCCCGAATTTCCAATTCGGCCGCCGGAACGTATTGTTGGACCATCGTTCTGACGGCCGAATTGAAAATTCGGGGTACACGTTCCCGCGGCCGAATTGGAAATTCGGGTTACACGTGCTTATACCTCTTTCCAATAAGAATAAGGCCAGTGCTGCCATTCGGCTACCAGGCCGGCTTTCACGGGATTATTCAGCGTGTAGGCGATGATGTTACGTAGTTCCTGGTCGTTACGCACCCGATGGTCGTAGCTTTCACGCTGCCATACTTGCCCGGTTTCGCTACGCTGCCGATTAATTTCCAGCGCCGTATAGCGCTTCAATCCTTGCAGGATGCGGGCCAGGGGCCGCCCGCTTTCTGGCAGTGCTACCACTATATGCACATGGTTAGGCATCAGGCAATACGCCAGCAGGTCGTACTCGCTGCGGTCGTGGTAAAACTTCAGCGCCGGCTGTAGTATGGCGGCGCTTTCGGGCTGGCACAGAAAGGCGGGCCCGTACCTGGCCTCGTCCAGGCATTGGTCGAAGCGACCAAACCATCGTTTTTGCCGCGTATACTGCGCGTCGGGGTGGCCGGCGGCGCGGCAAACAGCGGCCTCGTGTTCCAGCAGTAGCTTCTCTTCCCGCAAGTGTTCAATAACTTCCCTGGGCAACGAGCCAGCTAGCCGGAAGGTAATAAAGAAGACGTACCCGGCAGGTAGCCGGTGCGGCAGATAACGCTCATAATAAGTCAGGTCCACAGGGCAAATTAGAACGTGTACCCCGAATTTCCAATTCGGCCGCTGGAACGTGTACCCCGAATTTCCAATTCGGCCGCCGGAACGTGTACCCCGAATTTCCAATTCGGCCGCCGGAACGATGGTCAAACAAACCGTTCACGCGGCCGAATTGAAAATTCGGGGTACACGTTCTTACCGGCGCTTCTTGAGGCTTTTCAGCCACGCATACGTGGCCTCCTGGGCCCGCACGGGCTTGCCTTCGGCTTCGGGCTGAATGAAGTTATTCTCGAAGTCCCGAGCTTTCACGTTATCATTCCGCTGAAAATCGAGCAAATGCCGCACTTCGGCCCGCAGGGCTTCGTCGAAGATGGGGAAGGCCACCTCTACGCGCCGGTCAAGGTTGCGGGTCATCCAGTCGGCTGAGGCCACGTAGACTTTTTCCGTGCCGCCGTGGGCAAATACGTACACCCGGCTGTGCTCCAGGTAGCGGTCCACGAGGCCGCGCTGCTGAATGTTTTCGCTGAAGCCCGCCTGCCCCGGCACCAGGCAGCCAATGCCCCGCACAATGAGCTCGACGCGCACACCGGCCTGGCTGGCAGCATAAAGCTTGGCAATCATGCCCTCGTCCTGCACGGCGTTCAGCTTGAGCAGAATGTAGGCTTCGTGGCCTTTTTTAGCCTGCTTGATTTCGTAGTCAATCAGGGCGTTGAGGCCGGGGCGCAGGCCGAAAGGAGCCACCAGCAGATGCTCCAGCGCGGGTACCACGCTTTGGTCAATCAGGTAGTCGAATACGCCGGCGGCCTCGCGGGTCAGCCGCTCATCGGCCGTAAACAGGCCGTGGTCGGTGTACACCTCACTGGTGCTTTCGTTGAAATTGCCGGTGCTGAAGTAGGCATAGCGGCGGGTGGTTTCGTCGGATTCGCGGCGCGCGATGAGCAGCAGCTTGCTGTGCACCTTCAGCTCGGGCGGCGTGAAGATGACCTGCGCGCCCGCCCGTTGCAGCTTCTCGGCCCAGAACAGGTTCGACTCCTCATCGAAGCGTGCTTTCAGCTCCACCACCACCGTCACCTGCTTGCCGTGCTTGGCGGCTTTGAGCAGGGCCTTCACCACGGCGCTTTTGCTGGCCACGCGGTAGAGCGTGATGCTGATGGCCGATACGCGCGGGTCGGCGGCGGCCTCGCTCAGCACCCGCGTCACGTAGTCGAACGACTGGTAGGGTGGGTGCAGCAGGTGGTCGCGCTGGCCAATGGCATCGAGCAGGCTGCCCGTGCGGGGCAGCGAGGGGTGCGGCAGTGCCGGCCGGGGCGGGTACTGAAACCGGGCCTCATCGAAGGTAGGGAAGCCGAAAAAGTCGCGGAAATTGTGGTAGCGGCTGCCCTCCACCAGCTCCTCGTCGCCGATACCGGTTTTCTGCTTGATGGCCCGCAGGGTTTCCTTGGGCATGGCGGGGTCGAAGAGCAGACGGGCCGGAAAACCGGTTTCGCGCTTGCCCAGGCTGCTGCGGATTTTCTCCATCAAATCGCCCGACACCTCTTCTTCAATATCCAGCTCGGCATCGCGCGAGAGCTTGATGGCATTGACCTCTACCCGCGCGTAGGCCGGGAACATAGCCGCCGCCCCCACCCGAATCACGTCATCGAGAAACAGCACGTACCGCTCCTCGCCCTCGTCGGGCAGGCGCACGAAGCGGCCGCCGTGGCGCTTGGTGGGCAGCTCCATCACCAGCACGCGCTCGGCCTCGGCCTTCTTGCTTTTACTCCGGGGCTGGCTCAGGAAAAAGGTAAGGTACACGGTCTGGTCCTTGAGGAACAGGTGATGCAGGGTGTCATCGAGCACCACGGGCGAGAGCAGGTCGCGCACGTTATCCTCGAAGTAGCGGGCCGTCCATTCGTACTGAGTTCCGCTCAGCTCGGCCGCGCTCAGCAGGTGAATATGCTGGTCATTGAGCGCGGGCAATAGCTGCTCCCGGAACGTGGCCCCGAACTCCTGCTGCTGCCGAAACACCTCGGCCAGCACCTCGCGCAGCTGCCGCTTAGGGCTTTCGCCCAGCTTGGCGCGGGTTTTCTTCTTCAGCTTGCTGAGCCGCCGCAGCGTGGCCACCCGCACCTTAAAAAACTCATCGAGGTTGCTGCTGAAAATGGCCAGAAACTTCAGCCGCTCCAGCAGCGGCACGCTGGGGCTCTGGGCTTCTTGCAGCACGCGGGCGTTGAAACGCAGCCAGCTCAGGTCGCGGGAGAGGGTTTTCATGGGGAAATTTTTGTCATTGCGAGCAAAGCGAAGCAATCCGTCCTGTCAAAGCCAGAGGCTTCCTTTAGCGACCAGCTTATTTTATGATTCGCCCCCTTTACGGTTCAACCAATAAAATAGATGGACACGTCAGAAAGGCTAGTCGCTGAGAACAGGACGGATTGCTTCGCGCTGCTCGCAATGACATGCGGGGCGCTCTACTCCACATTCCGCGGGTAGTCGTAAAAATAAAATTCGGCGTTCACCTTGCTTACCTCCTCCCAACGGTCGCAGGAAAAGCGCAGGCACACTACGGCGGCGGTGGGCATCTCGTTCAGCGAGGAGGGCGACAGCGCATTGGCCACTTCCGTGATGGTGGGGTTGTGGCCTACCAGCAACACCGAGCCCGCCGCATCGGGCAGGTTCTTAATGATGGTCAGCAGGTCATCAGCCTCGGCCCCGTAGATACCGGGCTCCACCGTGATTTTTTCGTGCGGAAACTTCATTTCGCGGGCCACCAGCATGGCGGTGCTCATGGCCCGCACGGCGGGCGAGCTCACAATGACGTCGGGGCAGATGCGGCGCTTGGCCAGGGCCTGGCCCATCAGGGGCGCGTCGTCGCGGCCACGGTCGTTGAGGGGACGTTCCTGGTCGCTGAGCTCATCGAAGCTCCAGCTGGATTTGGCGTGACGAAGGAGATAAAGGGTTTTCATGGGGGCGAAGCTAACGGGGTTTTGCTTACCTCGAGTATTAGGAAAAAGTTATGGAGTGCTAAACCTCTCCGGTAGCCTCTCCCTTCCGCCCCTGCCTTTGGATGCGCGAGGGGCAGTTGTGGGGAGGGGGCCAAGGCCGGGCACGAACGAAAAAAGGTCCCAGCTGCTGAGCCGGGACCTTTTGATAGAGGAGGGCAGCGCGGAAAGCGCGGCCTTGCTGCTACTCTTTCACGAAGCGCTGGTGGGTAGTGCCGGCGGCATCGCTCACGCTCAGCAGGTAAATGCCGGCGCGCAGCGTCGATACGTCCAGCTGGCCGTCGGTGAAGCTCAGGCCGCGCACTTCGGCGCCGCGCAGGTCGTATACGCGCACCGAGAATGCCTGCTCCAGGTCGGCATTCATTGGGCGGGCAATGCTCAGCACGTTGGCGGCTGGGTTGGGGTAGAGGGTGTACTTATCAGCCGAGCCGCCGGGCGTGGCCAGGCGGGCGGTAGCGCCGCTGGTGAGGGCCGTGCCGCCGGTGATGTTGACGGTGTAGTCTTCGGTTTCGCCGTAGCTGTAGCTGCCGCAGCTGGTGGTGGCGCTGTTGTCGCTCAGCACCACGCGCAGGCGGGTGGCACCGGTCTTGGCCGAGGCGGGCACCGTGAAGCTGCCCGTGCGGATAGCCGTGCTGGTGCTGCCGGCGGCATTCACCACCAATTCGCCGGCATCGGTGAATACGCCGTTCTGGTTGTAGTCAATGTATACTTTCACGTACTCGGTGTAGGCCGTGCCCGCGAAACCCGTCGAGAAGCTCACCGTCTGGGCCGAGCCGGCGGCTACGCTGGTGCTCAGCGCCGTGCCGTTGTAGTAGCCGGCATCAGCCCCCGAAGTGCGGGCGATGGTGCCCAGCTTCACGTAGTCGATGAACTCATAGGCTACGCTGGTGCCCTTGCTGGCGCAATACGTAACGGTGGGGGGAGGCGTGCTGCCGGGGGCCACACCGCCTTGCGAGGTAACCAGGCTGGCGCGGGCACCGCCGGCGGCAAACAGGGCGTTCATACGGGTGCTCTGGCCGGTGCTGAACATGTACATGCAGGCATCGTTGGTGTAGTCCATGTAGTTCATGAACATGTCGCCGTTGGTGGTGTTGCCGCAGGTGCGCTTCGGAAAAGTAGGGCAGCCGCCGTTGCTGGTTTGCTGGGTGGGGGTGTCGCTCACCAGGTCGTTGCCACAGCTGGCATCGCCCCAGATGTGGCGCAGGTTCAGCCAGTGACCCACTTCGTGGGTGGCCGTCCGGCCCAGGTTGAAGGGCGCAGCGGCAGACCCATTACGGCCGAAGCCGGTGGTTAGAATCACTACGCCGTCGGTGGCGGCGGCACCGCCCGGAAATTGGGCGTAGCCCAGAATACCACCCGACATATTGCACACCCAGATATTGAGGTACTGGCCAGTATTCCAGGAGTTAGTGCCGCCGGTGGTGGTGCTTTTCATCTTGTCATCGGTGCCCCACGAGGTTTGGGTAACCTGCTTGCGGATGATGCCCGTGGTGGCTGCCCCGTTGGGGTCGCGCTTGGCCAGGGTGAAGGCAATGTTGACATTGGCAGCCAGGGGCGCAAACGCCGCCGGGGTTTGGTTCACGTCGGCGTTCAGCTTCTGGAAGTCTTCATTGAGAACCGCAATCTGGGAGGCAATCTGCGCGTCGGAGACGTTCTGGGCGGAGGTGTTGTAAAGCACGTGCACCACTACCGGAATGGTGAGATTGACAGCGGTACTACGCTGGGCGGAGCCAGCGGGCTGGGCAGCGAACTTAGCGGCCTGATTTTCGATGGCCTGCATGCGCTGGGCCAAGGTCGGGTCGGCAGCCATTTGGGCGGCCAACGCTTCCATGCTGGCGCAATTGCGCTCCCCAGGTACCTGGGCTTCTTGGGCGCTTCCCGAAAAAGATGTAAGCAACAGGCCAGCAAGGCCCAACGCTACGGAGTAAACATTTTTCTTCATGTAAACTACTGTTGTGACTGAGAATGGTTAAAGAGGTGCAATCTATTGCTTTATTTTGCCATAATGGCAATAAAATTTCGGCATATGCCCTGATACCTTCCAATATCAGCAATATATACCCCTAAATCTGGCATTATTGTCATACCGTTCATCATATCTTCATAAAACCAGGCAGGTCATCTTTTTCTCCAGCCGCTACTGTTGCCAACTAGTGGGCTTCCAGCTTACTAGGAAACCAGAACGCCCTGCCGGTGAGGGCAGGGCGTGGAGTCAACTTACAATTTGCCTGGGAATGGGCAGGCTATTCTTTTTCGAAGCGCTGACGCGACGTTTCGCCACCATTGCCGGCGGCGATGTAGTACAGGCCTTTCGGCAATTCGCTGACGTCAAGCTGGCCGCGGCCGTCGTAGCGGGCCTGGGTCATTTCATGGCCACGCAGGTCATATACACGCACCACGTAGGCGGCCGCATCGGTGCCAGCGGGTAGCGTGAGGGTCACCGTGCTGGTGGCGGGGTTGGGGTAGAGCGTCATGGTCGAGCTCAGGGCCGTGCGCAGGGCGGTACCGCCGAGCGAGGTAGTGATGCCCACGCGGGCCCCGCCGGGGGCAAACAGGGCGTTCATGCGGGTGCTCTGGCCGGTCGAGAACATGTACATGCACTTGTCGTCGGTGTAGTCCATGTAATTCATGCTCATGTCGCCGGAGTTGGCGCACGATACTTTCGGAAATACCGGGCAGCCGTAGTTTTCAGCCCCCTGGTTGGGGGTATCGGCTACCTGGTCCGAGCCGGTGCAGGCCCCGTTATCGTCGCCCCAGATATGGCGCAGGTTCAGCCAGTGGCCTACTTCGTGGGTGGCGGTGCGGCCCAGGTCGTAGGTGGTGGTGTAGGTGCCGGCGGCGTACTTGGCCCGGCTCCCAAAGGCCGAGTACAGCATCACCACGCCGTCGGTGCTAGCCGCGCCGCCCGGAAATTGGGCGTAGCCCAGCAGGCCCTGGCCCAGGTTGCAGGCCCACATGTTGAGGTATTTGGTGGCATCCCAGGGGTTGTCGCCGCCGCGCTTGGAGTTTTTCATCGCATCGTTGGTGCTCCACGACGTGACTTTGGTCAGCTTGTGGATAATGCCGTTGGTGGCTGCCCCGTTGGGGTCGCGCTTGGCCAGCACAAACTGCACATTCGCATCGGCTGCCAGGCCGGCGTAGATGGCGGGCGTGTTCCCGGCATCAGCATTCAGCTTGCGGAAGTCCTCGTTCAGCACGTCAATCTGCGACTGCACCTGGGCGTCGGAAATGTTCTGGGCCGCCGTGTTGTAGAGCACGTGCACCACTACCGGAATGATAATCGTGCCGGCCGTAGTCCGCTGCAGGGCGGGGTTGGCCAGCAGCTGTTGGGTTTGGGTTTCAATGGCCGCCATGCGCTTGGCCTGCATAGGGTCGGCGTTGAGCTGAGCCTGCAGGGCCTCCATGGTACCGCAGGCGCGGCGCGTAATGGTTGCCGCCTCCGATTGGTTTGGCAGAGCACGGCTGGCCTGGGCCTGAACGAAAAAAGGTGCGGCACAACCGAGGACAGTCAGTGCTGAAGTGTACATTTTTTTCATGTAACGCTAAAGATAAATGGTGGAAACAGGGAATCAATTTTCAAAATAATTTCAACATAAACAAGAAAGCACCTGCTTATTTTTGAAATATTGACAGCAAAACGCCGTATTGCTACAGTCATTCGCAAGAATGCAGCAATACGGCATCAACTAAAATAGGTTTTGATAGCGCACCCCATTGGGCGGGATGCTCAAATGAGGCCGGTAGCTACCGCACCAGCAGCACCTTCTGCCGGGCTACGCCCACGGCCGTGCGTAGCACCACTACATAAAGGCCCGTGGGCAATGCGGCCGCGCGGAGCTGCACTTCATGGCGGCCGGCAGCGGCCTGGGGTTTCTGCAGCAGCACGGCTACTTCGCGGCCGGCCAGGTCGAGCAGGCGCAGGTCGGCCGGGCCGGGGGCGGGTAGTGTGAAAGCCAGGCGGGTTTCGGCAGAAAACGGGTTGGGGTAAGCCGGCTCCAGCTGCGCGGCCAGGACACTGGCGGAGGTGGTGGCCAGCAGCTGCGTCAGCGTCGCTGGCGCACTCTCGTTGTGCAGGCGGTCGAGGGCCGTGAGGGCGTAGAGGAAGGCCGTGTTGGGCGCGGGCTCACTGAAAGCAGTGGTGTCCGTCACGGCGCGCAGGTGGGCGGGGTTGGCCAGGTCGGCGGCGGTCACAGGGCCGGCGTGGTACGGAATGCGGTACACGGCGTACTGCCGGGCCACTTCGCCGTCGGTGGCGGCGGGGCCGGGCTGCCAGCGCATTTCCACCGATGCCGTGGCGGGGTTATTCAGCAGCACCACCTGCCCGGGCGCGGTGGGCGGCACATTGTCTTTCCAGGGCATGGTGGGCAGCAGGGCCGGAAAGCGGTAGAAATTCGTGCGCAGCGAATCAGTGAAGCCCAGCGGATTGGCGCGCAGGTCCACGGTTTTGTAGTAGATGCTGCCCCGCACGTTGGGTTGCTGGCGCAGCAGCCGAATCTGGCTCGGCAGCTGGCTGGGCGAGCGAAAACCGGCTTCCGTAGCGGTGGCGCTGATGCGGTAGGCGGCCTGGCCCACATACACGTGCCGCACGGTATCGGGGTTCACCTGCTGGCTCCACCAGGGCACGATGAGGGCGTAGTTGGCGGCCGTCTGGCCGATGGCGAAGTACACCTGCGGGGCGAGGTAGTCGACCCAGCCCCGGCGCAGCCACTTGCGCGAGTCGGCAAAAATGTCGGTGTAGCTCTGGAAAGCCGTGGTGGCAGTGCCGCCCACGCTCGTGCCGTTGCGCCACACGCCGGGCGGCGAAATACCGAATTTCACCCGGGGTTTGGCGGCCCGGATGCTGTCGGACACCATTTTCACGAAAATATCGACGTTGCTGCGCCGCCAGTCGGCCTTGCTGGTGAAGCCGCGCGGGTCGGCCGCAAATGAGGCATCATCGTTAAAAACAACCCCGGCCTGCGGTGCGGGATAGAAATAATCGTCAAAGTGAATGCCGTCCACGTCGTAGCGGCGCACCACGTCCATCACCACGCGGGTGAGGTACTGGCGCACGGCGGGCAGGCCGGGGTCGAGCACCCGCAGCGGGCCGAAGGGCACCACCCAGTCGGGGTGCAGCACCGTGACGTGGGTGGGGGCCACGCTGGAGGTAGTGGCGTTGGTGAGGGCACGGTAGGGATTGAGCCAGGCGTGAAACTCCAGCTCGCGGCGGTGCGCCTCGCGCACCATGAAAGCCAGCGGGTCGTAGGCCGGGCTGGGGGCCTGGCCCTGGGTGCCGGTCAGCCACTCACTCCAGGGCTCGATGGTGCTGGGGTAAAGGGCGTCGGCCGAGGCCCGCACCTGCACCACCACGGCATTGAGACCGGCCTGGCGGTGGCCGTCGAGCAGGGTGATAAACTCCTGGCGCTGCTGGGCCGGCGTGAGCGTTTTGCGACTGGGCCAGTCGAGGTTAAAAACGTGGGCCACCCAGGCGGCGCGCAGCTCACGCTTGGGGTTTTGAGCCTGCGCCAGTGAGGCTAGCAGACTGAGCAGCAGAACAAACGAGTAGCGTTTTTTCATGGCTAAGGGAAAGAAAGTGGAAGAGTTTAGTACGGGCAGCGGTTGAAAGCCGCATGGAAAGCACACTAAAAACGTGTACCCCGAATTTCCAATTCGGCCGTCGGAACAAGCTTTTTCGGCTCTCGTTCTGACGGCCGAATTGGAAATTCGGGGTACACGTTTCTGCGGCGTTTAGAACAGGAAGTCGAAGCCGACGAATACCAGCTTCTCCTCCCCCACCGAATACGTGGCGTTGATGACCGCCTGCTTGAGAATATCGACGTACACGCCGCCGCCGAAGCCGCTGTGGAAGGCGCTGATGCCGGTGCGCACGTCGTTGTCGGAATACACGCGGCCCACGTCGGCCAGGCCCAGGATGCCCAGCTTGCCCGGAAACAGGTAGGCGTTGAAAGACAACAGCTGCACGCGGGCCTCGAAGTTGCCATACACGCTGCTGCGGCCGGCGTAGCGGGTGCGGCGGTAGCCGCGCAGGTTGGTGGTGCCGCCCAGGGTGTTGGCCTGGTAGAAGCGGTACTCCCCAATGTTGCGCGTAATGCCCAGGCGGCCGGCGTAGGTAATCTGGAACGGCAGGTTGGGCGTGAGGTAGGCCCGGATTTCCGAGGTCAGGCGGCCAAACTGCAGCTGCTCGCTGTTGAGCTGGAAGTTGTACTGAAACTCGTTGTACCAACGAATACCGATGCGCGGGTTTTTGGGCGAGGAGCTGGCGTCGAGGTTCAGGTAAAACAGGCCCCCGAGGTACTGGTTGACCTGGAAATCGGTGGCCCGAATACCAAAGCGGCGGTTTTCAAAGTCGCTGCCGATGCTGTCCTTAATCACCGAGCCGATGGGGCTCTGCTCGACCCGAAACTGCTCGTACTGCGGCCCAAAGCCCGCCTTGAGGAAGCTGAACAGGCTGCGCTCCAGCGTGGGCGCTATGGTGAGCTTATCAAAGCGCACCCGGTAGGCCGAGTTCACGGTACGGTTGGTAACGATGCCCCGGTCATCATCCTCGTTCGCCAGATTGGAGGTATTATTGCCCAGGCCAAAGAAGTTATACAGCAGCTGCGGGCCGTAGTACTGGGCGGCCACGCGCAGGTCGTACTTGCCAAATACGCGCGTGAATTGCCCCGCGTACTTGATATTGTAGGCCCCGTTGCGGGCCGGCGCGAAGTTGGCCGTAATGCTCTGCTCCGACGAAAACGGCTCGCGGCGAAAACCGTAGCGCCGGTGCGTCACGCCGCCGCCCAGCAAAATGCCGTCGTCGATGTTGAAGCCGAAGAACAGCGCCGGACCGGTATAGTTGAGGCGGTAATCCTTCAGGTCGAAGCGCTTGGGGTGGTCGTAGCGGCTCACGTCAATGCCCGGCTCCAGGCGCAGGCGGGCGTCCTTGCCGGCCACAATTACGTTGCCGGTGTCGGCATCGTACACCTGCAGGCGGTGGCGCATGCCGGCCACGTTGCTTTTGTCGTTGATGCTGTCGCGGCCGGTTCCGGCCACCAGGCGAATCTTAACGCCCTTTTTGGCATCACCTTTCAGCTCGTACACATCCTGCCCGCTGATGCCGTAGATGCGCAGCTCGTCGGTCACGGCCTGCTCAATCACCCGGTCATACAGCACCTTAGTCACCTTGCCTTCCTTCGTGATTTTGCGCACCGTGAGGTGGGTATTGCCGTTGGCCAGGCGCTCCACCGTGAATTTTTCGTTCTTTTCCGTACCGCGCACTTCCACGATTTCGGCCACCACGTTGGCGTACTTGGCGGCCAGGTCGGGCAGCAGGTCGCGGCGGCTTTTCAGCTTGGCGATGATTTCGGGGCCGTGCAGGTCGTAAATTTCCTTCGGCCACTTCTCGCGGAACGCCTTCTCGATAACGGCATCCGTCAGGTTCTTCTTCATGTAATCGGCCTGGGCCACCCACTGCTCGCGCGTCACGCCGCCCAAAAAGGTGCGGTCGTTGCTCAGAGCCGTCTGGTTCAGGCCCTTGTAGTCACCATAGTCCGAGCCGAAGTTCTGGAAGTTGCGCACCGCAAACTTGCGCGAAATCAGGAAGGGCAGCACGCCATCGCCCTTGAAAAAGGCAATGTCGCGGTCTTCGGGCACGGCCGTGAAAGTGCGGTCGCCCTCCTTGTCCTTCACCTCGGCCCAGCGCCACTGGTCCTCGTGCCGGTCCCAGTCGCCAATCCACATATCGAAGAGGCGGGTGCGGGCAAAGGCCACCTGGTCAATCTTGTTGTCGTTGTCTTCCAGCAGCCGCTCCAGCATTTTGTCGGTGCTCACCAGATTTTTGGCGTAGTTGAGGCTGGCCACGTTGCTCTGGTCATCTTTGGCGTCTTCCTCCAGCGCCGCCGGCAGGTTGCCAAACGTGCCGTAGTACTGCCCCAGCAAGGGGTCCTGCGGAATATACACCGGCACCGGGTTGGTGTGCAGAATGCCGGCCGCCGTGCCCAGCGGCGGCAGCACGAACGAGGCGTAGGGGTGCTGAGCCGAAATCTGGTCCTGCAACACGTCTTTGGCGAAGCCCGTGCGCAGGGCCTCGGGCAGCACGGCCGCGGGGTCTTTGTCGATGCCGCGCAGCGAAAAGTTGTGGCCGGCCTCGTTACGCACCTTCAGCGAAACCGTCTGCTTGCCGCCGCCGGTTTTGTAGGGCACCAGGCCGCCCCGCTCGTTGGCCAGGTCCAGCACCGAAAACTTCACGGGCGTGGCCCACTCCTTGCGGTAATGCTCGCCCAGCAGCCAGTTGTGAAACTTGCCGTGCTTGTCGTAGCCCGGGTTCACGGCCACCACCACGCTGCTGTCGCGGAAATCGGCCCGGGTGGTGGGCAGCGCCTGGGCGGTCACAACATCCTTCTCCTTTTTCTTCTTTTTTTCGAGGGGCGTCACCGGGGCCGCGGGCGCGGTGGAGGCGATGCCATCGGTGGTTTTGGCATAAAGGGGCGTGCGAAAAACCACCCGGGCCTTCTCACCCTTGCCCTCGGGCACAAAGTACTCGGTCCAGACCTGGCCGTCGTCGTAGTAGTTCACGCGGGCAAAGCCCTTTTCCTTGTCCGAGAACAGCGCTCCGCCGCCATCGCCGGGCTTCACGTGCTGGGTTTTGCAGCCCGAGCCGCTCACGATGTAGTGCGTAGCGCCTTCCTTAAAGTATTGCAAATTGTGCTCGTGCCCGCACGCATAGATGATGTTGGGATACTTGGCAAAAATATCCGTCAGGCCCTTCTTATAGGCGGCGTAGGCCGGGTAAGCCATGTCCTGGCTCACGCCGCCGTACTTACGGGCAAACGGGTAGATGGACCCGATGATGGGCAGCGGCAGAAACGCGTACTTGTACACGATGCTGAGCGGAAAAATATGGTCGCCCAGGGTGAAGTAGCCGCCGTGCACGCCGTCGGAAAACAGCGGGTGGTGGCCCACCACCATGATATTCTTGTCCTTGTTGCGGGCAATCACGTCTTCGAGCTGGGCCATAAACTCGGTTTCGTCCTCCACACCGCAGCCGCCGTTCGAGCCGTAGGGCCGCTCGCTCTGATTGGTGAGGAACCACTGCGAGTTGATGGTAATCAGCACCAGGTCGTCCTGCAGGCGGATTTCGTAGGGGCCGGGGCAGCCGTCGCTGGGCGTAATAAAGTCGCCGGTGTAGGAAAACGCGGCCGAGTCATTGGCCATGTAGTTTTCGGCGAAGCGCTGCTCGCGCAGCACCTGCTCCAGGCCGCCCTTCAGGCCCTGCTTCCAGTCGTGGTTGCCCGGAATCATGTATTTCTCGCCCTTGTAGCCCTTCAGCACGTCCATCTGGTCGCGCAGGCGGCGCTCCGACTCCTTGCGGTCGTAGGCCCCCTCTTCAGGCATGCCGTACTCATAGATATTATCGCCGAGGTAGATGGTGGTGCTCTTGGCCCCGGCTTGCATTATTTGCTTGCGCAGGTAGTTCAGCGAGGGCTCGCCGCCGGTGGCCGCATCGGCGGGCTTGCCCACGTCGCCAATTAAAAATACCGAATAGCGGATGCGGGTGCTGTCGGGCGGGCGCTTGGCCTCCCAGCCCAGGCCACCCCGGCGGTAATTGGGGCGCGAGTTGCGCGGGTTCTCACTGGATTCGCCCTGGGCGAAGCTGCTAATGGAAAACGACAAAACCGCGCCGAGCAACAACAGCGCAGGTCGAAAGCTAAAAAGTAAGGACATATACGATAAGAATGAATAGGGCCCTGAAAGCCCCGCCGCGGGGTACTGGGGCAAATTTACAACCGCGAAGGGCCAGCCAGGTTAGGCCCGTTACGCAAAGCGCGGCGGTGCGGTTAGCCAATCCTTTTTAACTTCCGCCCGGTGCTTCGCGTTGAAAGCCGGCGCGCGTGCCGGATGAACCGGCCGTAGCTTCGCAAGTCATGGAAGAAAATACCCCCGCAACCGCAGCGGCGGAGGCCGCACCCACCCCGGCCCCCACCCCGGACCCTACTACGCCAACCCCCACGGACGCCGCTCCGGCCGATGCCGAAAAGCCCGCCAAGGCCAAGGCGTCGGCCCTGGTGAAAGAGGCGCAAGCCTACGTCGTCGACCTGCTGAGCCGGGAGGTGCCACCCCAGCTCACGTACCACTCGCTGCGCCACACCGAGGCCGTGGCCAAGGAATGCCGCACCCTGGCCGCCGCCGCCACCCTCGGCCCCGACGACACCGAGGCCCTGCTGCTCGCCGCCTGGTTTCACGACGTGGGCTACCTCGACGTGTACGACGGGCACGAGTTCCGCAGCATGGAGCGCGCCGCGGCCTGGCTCACCGAGCACGGCGTGGACGCGGGCCGCGTGACGCTCATCTCGGAAATGATAAAGACCACGCACCGCGACGAAACGCCCGAAACGGAGCTGCAAAAGCTACTCGTGGATGCCGACATGAGCAACCTGGCCCGCGAAGATTTCCGCTCCAGCGCCGAGCTGCTGCGCACCGAGTGGGAGCTGGTGCTGGGCCAGACCTATACCTCGCCGGAGTGGGCCGAGCTCCAGCTCAACTTCATGACCACCCACAAGTACCTCTCGGACGCCGGCAAGGAGCGCTACCGCAAGGACTTCAAGAAAAACATCGAAGAGCAGCGCGACCAGCTCAAGAAAAAAGAGAAAAAGGGCAAAAAGAAGAGCAAGGCCCAGATTGATACCTTCGCCGACCCCAAGCGCGGCGTCGAAACCATGTTCCGCACCATGTACAGCAACCACATCAAGCTCTCGGATATGGCCGACAAGAAGGCCGGCATGATGATTCAGCTGAACGCGGTGCTGCTGTCGGTGATTATCACCTACCTCGGCGCGAAGTCGTCGGCCCTGGGCCCGGCCTTCACCAAAAACCCGGTGCTGGCCATTCCCATGAGCATTTTGCTGTTTACCTCCCTGGGGTCGGTGATAACCGCCATTCTTTCGGCCCAACCCGACGTCACCAGTTTTAAGTGGCTGAAAAAGAGCCCGGAAATCGCCAACAACCGCCGAGTGAACCTGCTGTTCTTCGGCAACTTCACCAAGCTCAGCCTCGACAATTTCCAGGACGGCATCCGCGAGCTGATGCGCCAGAAGGAAGGCCTCTACACCAACATGGTAACCGATGTGTACTACCTCGGCGAAGTGCTGTCGCGCAAGTACAACCTGCTGCGCACCAGCTACTCGGTATTCATGGTCGGGCTTATTCTCACGGTGCTCTCGTTCATCATCGTGCTGCTGTATAAGTCGTAAAAAGGAGCCCGTTGTAACTCGCCGTTCTTACCTTTGCGCCATGGCTGCGTAGTTCAACGGATAGAATAGGCGTTTCCTAAACGCTTGATATGAGTTCGATTCTCGTCGCGGCTACATAGTATTTTACGTTTAGAAAAGGCCGCTTTCGGAATCGAGAGCGGCCTTTTTGCTGCAAATAAAATTACACTCCCGCCAACTTCAGAATAAACTCGGCAGCCAGGTATCCATTATCAAATTCCCAATGGTGGTTGGGACACAGCGCTACCATATTGGTCGGGGCATTAACATCGGAGACAAAATCGGTTGGCATAAATTCACTGATGGGCTTGATGTGGCATACTTCATAATGCGTATCGTAACCACAAACGGTGCAGGCTTTGGGTCGGGTCGACTTGCGGTAAGCCACCCGTGCCAGGCTGCGGATTTGGGCCGCATACTGCTGCAGGGCTTTGGCTTTGAGTTGTTGTAAGGACACTGTTTGCCAATCAACGAAACTGGGATTACAATTATCGCAAGTGGTCCGGCGGGTTTGAAGCGCCGCACCGCAATGCCTGCAACTGCGGGAAATGCGCTTACGGCTAGGAAATAGATGCCCATTTACTCGGTTAGCGCACGACCGGGAGCAGTACTTCGCGTTGGCCGTTTCAGCGCCACAGTGCAGGCAGTTATTCATGCTTCAAATTACTGGCTATTGCTCGTTCATTTGCACCCGCACCCGAAGAAACGCGTGCAACTGCTGCTGCTATTGCTCCTCACCGCCACTCCCCGCCCTCGCCCAATAACTGACCCACCACGCCACTTGGCGCTATTGAATATGAGCCGGGAAAGCGCTCCAAGTCAAACAGCCAATTTCGCCGAAAACGCCTACGTGCCGTCGGTGACGCTCAAGAGGCAGCGGCTGGCGCGGCTGTTTCTCCAGCAGCAGGGGATTGTAATGGGCAGACAACCGGCGTTTATAATGGGGGCCAAACCGGCGCGGAAGCGATGCCTTGCAATTGCATAGCTGTATAGTCCCGGAGGATAGTGGGGTACCTTTACCGCCTGCTTACCGAACGAATTTATGGGAAAATTACCACACGGGTGCGCCCGCACAACGCCGGCAACTCGGCGCCTTATCCAGCAAAGTA
>NZ_BAABDI010000030.1:0-66127 GCF_039539545.1 Hymenobacter antarcticus
TACAACTTTGCCAAACGCCTCAAACGGCTCAAGGGATTGACACCCTACGAATTTGTTTGTGCGGAATGGCGGAAAAATCCTAGTAGCTTTATTCGAGAACCGACCCACCATACTCCGGGACCATACAGCTAGCCGATTCTTTGCTAGCCGTGCGGGCCCGGTTGCTGGCCCGGGCGAACCAACAACCGAACAAGGCTCTGAATGCGGGCCATGAAACCGAGGTGGAAGCAGTGCTGCGCCCGGCTGACCCCGTTGGTCCGGCTCAAAAGTTACGGCAGCAGCAGGTGCGGTATATGCGCCACCTCCGGCTCTTCGTGCCAGCTCCGAGTACCTTGGCCGATGCGGTTGCCCGTGACGCGGAGTTGGCGGCTGCTGTAGCAAGACCTGATTTTTATTACGGCCGTCAGTCCGTTGCGGAAGCCGTGGCCCTGCTGACCCAACAAGTGGCCGCAGTGCGCGCCTACGAAGCTGTTGCGTTGCAAAATCAGGCGGGTAAACTGGGCTCCACATGGCACAATTACATGATAAGGCTAGAAGCACATGCGGTGCCGGAGTCTAAGACCGTTGCACCGGGGGAACTGTACCAGGCTGAGCTTTACCTAACCGATGTTCTAAATGGTCGGCCCCTTTCCATTACTGTCGATGGCCAACCCATACGTGTCGGTCCGGACGGCCGCGGCCACGTTGCGTTTCGGGTGCCCGCGGGTTCCCCGCCGGGCCTTGCGTATTGGGAGGGCCGCATCCGCGCCGTCATCTACGGGCAAGACACCACATTTCGCCTGCGCGTACCTTACACCATTAAGGTCAGGTGAGGCAATGAAACCGCCATTTCTGCGTTAGCTGGGCAACCTACGGGCATTTATCGCTACTTTTGGCGAGTTCCCGGGCCCGGTGCGGCCCCTCCACGACAGGTATTTACATGAAGCTATTTCCCCGGCTGGCGCTGGCCGCCACCCTGAGTGCTGCGGCACCCCTGGCTGCCCAGGCCCAGCAAACCCAGGTTTTTGCCTCCGATGAGCGGCACTTTCAGGAAGGGTTGGAGTTGTTTGACCGCGGCCAGTACGGCGCGGCTCAGGAAGCCTTTCGGGCCTACCTCGCCATCGAGCCGGTGCACAGCAGCCAGGCCGGACCCACCGCCAGCGACCGCACCGCCGATGCCGAGTACTACTACGCCGTGAGCGGCCTCTACCTCTCGCATCCCGACGCGGAGGGGCTGATTCTGGATTTTGCCGCCCGGCACCCGGCCCACCCGCAGGCGGCCTCGGCCTACTTCGAGCTGGGCAAGTTCTACTTCGACCAGAAAAACTACGAGTCGGCCGTTCGCTACTTCACCAAAGTAGCGCCCGACAACCTGGGCAACGACCAGCGCGCCGAGTCCGATTTCAAGCTGGCCTACAGCTATTTCGAGCAGAAGGACTACGAAAAATCCCGCCTGCTGTTCGACCGCAACAAGCAGGTGCAGAGCCAGTATAAATACGCCAGCGCCTACTACGCCGGCTACCTCGGCTACCGCGCCGGCGACTACGCCGCCGCCCGCGCCGACCTGGCCGTGGCCGAGCAGAACGATGCCTACCGGCCGGTGGTGCCCGCCATCGTGACCCAGATTTACTACAAGGAAGGCAACTACGACGGTCTGATTGGCTACGCCACCAAGGCGCTGCAAAATACCCCGCCGCCCCAGAACTCGGACGAAATCCAGCTGCTGGTGGGCGATGCGTACTACCAGAAGGAGCAGTATAAAGAAGCGGCCGAATATTTCGATAAGTACGCCACCGGGCATAAGAACAAGATTGAGCCGGCGCTGCAATACAAGATTGGTTTCGCCAACTACAAGATGGGCGACTTCCCGGGGGCCATCGCCAACCTGAAAAACGTGGCCGTGCGCCGCGACTCGCTGGGGCAGAACGCCGCCTACCACCTCGGCCTGAGCTATGTGCAGGCCAACCAGAAGCCCCAGGCCGTGACGGCCTTCGAGGCCGCCCGCCAGGCCACTTTCGATAAAGGCATTGCCGAAAACGCCACCCTCAAGCTGGGCCAGGTGCAGTACGAACTGGGCAACCAGCCCGAGGTTATCAGCGTGCTCAAGGACTTCCGTAAGAAGTTTCCCCGCTCGAAAAACCAGCCCACCGTGGATGATTTGCTGAGTACCAGCTTCCTGTCGTCGACCGACTATGCGCAGGCGCTGGCTTACCTCGAAAGCATTGATGACCGCAGCGCCAGGCTGGATGCCACCTACCAGCGCGTGGCTTACTCGCAGGCCGCTACTCTTTATAATAACGGCAATTATTCGGCCGCGCTGCCGCTGCTGGATAAGTCATTGAAATACCCGGCCGACGATGCGTTGCGCGCCGCCGCGCAGGTGTTGCGCGGGGAGATTTACAGCGTGGGCCAGCAGTATCCCGATGCTATTACGGCTTACGTGGCGGCAGCCCGCTCGGCCCGCCAGGGCGGCGTGAGCCCCGAAGAGGCTGATTTTGAGCAGAAGGCCCGCTACGGTCTGGGGTACGCGTACTACAACACCAAACAGTATGACCGCGCCCGGCCGCAGTTCCAGGCGTTCCTCAACGACACCGACGCCAAGCCCTCGGACCCCAACTACTACGACGCCACCCTGCGCCTGGCCGATACGTACTACGTGGCCAAGGGCTACCCGCAGGCCCTCACGCTATACGATAAAGTAATCACGGCCAACGCGGCCGATAAGGACTACGCCTACTACCAAAAAGGTCGCACCCTGGGCCTAATGGGCCGCCGCGAGGAAGCCAACAGCACCTTGGCCGCCCTGCTCAAAACCAGCCCCAGCTCGCGCTACGCCGAGGATGCCGTGTTTCAGCAGGCCCAGCTTTCCTTCGAGGCGGGCGACTACCAGCCGGCCGCTACCGGCTTCTCCCGCCTGATTGATAACCGGCCCAACAGTCCGCTAATTCCGCAGGCCTTGCAAAAGCGCGGCGTGGCCTACGCCAACCTGCAACAGCAGGAAAAAGCCGTGGCCGATTTCCAGCGCGTGCTCACCGAGTACCCGCGCAGTGAGGCGGCCTCGCAGGCCCTCTACAACCTGCAGGAAAGCCTCGCGGCCCTGGGCCGGACCGAAGAATTTGACGCGGCGCTGGCTTCGTTTAAAATCCAGAATCCCGACAGCAAGGCTACCGAGAGCGTGGAGTTTGAAGCGGCGAAGTCGCTGTATCTGGCGGAGAAATACCCGCCGGCTATTCTGCGGCTGGAATCGTATCTGAAGCAGTACCCGGCCTCGGCCCTGGGGTCCGATGCCCGGTTCTTCCTAGCTGATTCTTACCTGAAAACCGGCGACAAGCAGCAGGCCCTAACCCGCCTGCAAGCGGTAGTGACCGAGGGTAAGAGCGAGTTTGTGAACCGCGCCGTGGGCCGCCTGGCCGACCTGGAGTTTGAAAATAAGCACTACGCCGAGGCCGCCAACTACTACGAGCGCCTGCGCGGGGCCAGCACCAACCGCCGCGAGGTGGCCAACGCTACCCTGGGCCAGATGCGCAGCCTGTACGAAGCCGGCGACTACCCCGGCACCCGCCGCGTGGCCGAGGAGCTGCGCACGCAGGCCGGGGCCACTGCCAACGCCACCAACGCCGCGCTGCTCTACTTAGGCAAAGCCAGCTTCCGGGCCGAGAGCTACGACCAGGCGGCTACCGAGCTGACCGCCGCCGTCGCGGCCGCGCCCAACGATGTGAACGGCGCCGAAGCCCAGTATTACCTGGCTGAAACCTATTTCAAACAGAAGAAGAACGAGGAAGCCAAAGCAGCGGCCCTGAAAGTCAATTCCGACTTCAGCAACTACGCCCTGTGGCAGGGCCGGGCCTTCCTGCTGGTGGCCGAGGTGTACGCCGCTGAGGGCGACAACTTCCAGGCCCGGGGCACGCTCAATTCCATTATCGACAATAATTTCCCGGTAGCCGAAATCGTGGAGGCCGCTAAGCAGCGCCTCAAAACCCTGGGGGCCGACCAGCCCGACGAGCCGGCGGCGCCCGCCACTACCCCCAAGGCCGTGCCGGCTAAAACGCCCGCCAAAGCGCCGGCCAAGGCTCCAGCCAAAGCACCCGCCCCGGCCAAACCGGCGGCCACGCCCGCCCCGGCCAAGGGCAAAGCCGCCGTGCCCCGCACCAACCTGCGCGGCACCACCACGGCCCCGGCCGATACCACCCAGCGCTAGGCCCGGCGTATTTCCTCATAGAAACCCATTTGCTGATGAAGCGTTTGTTGAATACTGATTCCAAGTCTGCCGGGCGTAGTGGCTTAGCGGCCGGTGTGGCCCTGGCGGCCGTGCTGGTGGCCACGGCGGTGCCCGTCGCCGTAGCGCAGGCCCAGCCCACCAAGGGCAAATACAAGGGCAGCATTGAAGAAGCCGAGATTGAAATCGTGAAGGAGCGGGTGAACCAGCTGCCCGAAGCGACCCGGAACTTCAATAAAATAAAGCTGCCCGCTCCGCCCAAAGTCGAGCGCAAGATGGCCTATACTTTCCCCGATTTTCGCCTGCCGGCCGACCGCCTCACGCCATCGGTAAAAGTGCTGACCATCCGGGCCGAGGAGCCCGCGCCGCTCACCGGCAACTTCGTGAAGGCGGCCATTGGCAACTACGGTACCTTCTACGGCCGGGGCTATTTCCACAGCACCCGCAACACCGACCACGCCTACGGCCTCGACCTCAGGCATATCAGCTCGATTCAGGGGCCGGTCGATGGCAAAAACTCGCGCATGTCCGAAACCAGCGCCCACCTCATGGGCGAGCTGTACCGGGGCACCGCCGCCTTCGGGGCCAATCTGGACCTGGGCCGCGAGCGGTATAATTTCTACGGCTACGAAAAGGCGGCCAACGGCGGCCCGGCCATCACCCCCGAGTCGGCCGACATCAAGCAGGTGTTCACCCGCGTCGGCGTGAAAGCCTACGCCCACAACCGCGACCCCGCGCAACAGCTGCAATACGATGCCAGCCTCGGCTACCGCTATTGGGCCGACAACTTCGCGGCCTCGGAAAACGATGTGTGGCTGAATGCCAAAGTTGGCTACGCGCTGGGCGAAACCAGCCGCGTAACCGTGGCCGCCGATGCCTCCTTCATCTCGGATAAGGACCAGGCGGCCGTCACGCTGGCGCAGCCCAACCCGGCGGCGCTGTCGCGCACCCGCACTTTCGTGCAGGCCACGCCCGCCTACGAATTCCTGAGCAAGCGCATCGCCTTCTCGCTGGGGGCCACGCTGGGCTACTCGTCCGACACGGCCACCAGCGTGAGCAAAACCGTGGTGTACCCGGCCGTGCGCCTGGGCTACACCGTCGAGCCCGAGAAGTTTATGGTCTATGCTGGCCTCGGCGGCTCCATGCAGCGCGTCACTCGCTACGACCTCAGCACCGAAAACCCCTGGCTGAACCGGGGCCTGAACGTGGCCGACACCCACCGCGGCCCCACCATCTACGCCGGTTTCACTTCGACGCCCGCCCGGGGCCTGGAGTTCAACGTGAAGGCCACCTACGCCCGCGACCGCAACCTGTACTTCTACCTCAACAATCCCGTCGACCCCACCAAATTCGACCTCGTGTATGACCAGAACGCCACCGGCGTGCTCAACATCCACGGCGAGGTGCTGTACAACGCCGCCGAAAAATTCCGCCTCGGCACGCGGCTCGACTATAATAAGTACGCCCTCAAAAACCTGCCGCAGCCCTTTCATCGCCCCGAGTTTCAGGGTTCGGTGTTCGGTACCTATAATGTGTTCGACAAGCTGATGGTGGGAGTGGAAGGCTATTTCATGGCGGCCAGCTACGGCATCAGCTACCGGCCCGCCGCTACCGTGGGCGCTGCCCGGGTGGCCGATTTCTATCGCGCTACCGACCCGCTGGTTGACCTTAATCTGCGCGCCGATTACCGCATTACGCCAAAAATATCCATCTTTGTAATGGGTAACAACCTTCTCAACCGTCAGTACCAGCGCTTCTACGGCTATCCCGTGAAGGGCATCAACGTATTGGGAGGCGCTACTTATACATTTTGAGTTAAGAGTTAAGAGTTAAGGGTGAAAATGTTAGTTGCTAAAAAGGCAACGCTTGCGCTCAATTAACTCATGGCTTTTAACTCATAGCTTTTAACTGTCTCATGCACCTCGCCGACCACATCCGTCCCTTGCTCCGTGACCACGACTGCGTGATAATCCCGGATTTTGGGGGCCTTGTGGCCGACGTTTCCGCGGCCCGCGCCCAGCCCGGCCGGCAGGCTCTGAGCCCGCCCACCAAGCTGGTAGCCTTTAATCAGGCCCTTACCCGCAACGACGGATTATTAGTTGATGCCCTGAGCGCGCACCTCGGCCTCACCATTGCCCAGGCCCGCGAGACGGTGCGTACCGCCGTGGCCGGCCTGCAGCGCGAGCTCGATGAAACCAACCGCACCGAGTTGCCGGGCATCGGCATTTTCCGCCGCGCTGTGGGCCGGGGCCTCGCTTTTGAATACACCGGGACGGATAACCTGCTGGCTTCGGCTTACGGACTGCCCGAGTTGTCCGCCCGCCCGGTACGCGCCAATGATGCCCGCCTCAAGCGTCCGCAGCCGTTATTGCGCGGCACGGCTACCCGCCGCTCGCGCTGGACGAAAATATTGCCCGCCGGGGCCATTGCGGTAGCTGCCGGCCTTTTCCTGATGGCCAACTACCAGGTGGCGAGCCTGTCCGGCAACTGGCGCGGCCAGCTGCCCAAGTGGGAGTGGGCCACGCGTCCGGCCACGGTTGTCACCCTCACCGAGCCCCAGCAGGCCACGCTTGGCCAGCACGACTTCGGCTCGGCCCCGATTGGCACCGAAGGGATGACACCCGTAGAAACCCCGGTTTCCATCCCTGAAATGGCTGCCTCGACTCCCGCGCCCGAGCCCGCGCCCGAGCCCGCGCCCGAGCCCGCTCCCGTAGCTGTCAAGCCTGCTGCCATCGTCACGGCTGCGCCGGAGCCCGCTGCGCCAGTGCCTGCCAAACTCACCGAAACTGCTCCTGCCGAAATTGTCGTCGCTACTGCCGCGCCCGCAGTAGCAGCGCCCGCCGCGCCCAAAGCGCCGGCCAAGCTGGCTACCACGACAATTAAAACCCGTACCGGCCGTTACTATGTTATTGCCGGAGCCTATCGCAACCTGGCCGGCGCTGAGAAGGGCCGCAAGCTGTTGGCTCGCACGGGGCACGCTTCCCGCATCATCCTGCCGCCTTATGGCAGCCGGTTGTTCCGTCTCACGGCCGCCGATTACCCTGATTTGGTATCGGCCCAGCGCGAAGCCCAGCGCCTGCGCGTGAGCACCCACTGTGATTACAATACGTTGAAATTTTAACCGTCCGCATGTCCGTATTCCTCCTGCAAGTGGTTCCTGCCGCTGCCGATAGTCTCAATACCGCCGTCACCACTGCTCCAATTGTAAACTCCGAAGTCCCCGTCATCGACCTGCTGATGCGCGGGGGCTTGATTATGATTCCGCTGGTAGCCCTGTCCATCCTGTCGGGCTACATCATTATCGAGCGCTACTTCACCATCCGCAAGGCCGCCGGCAACCCCGATGCTTTCATGGCGGGTATTCGCTCGCTCATGGTGAAGGGCGACCTGGCCGGAGCCAAACTGCTCTGTGCCCAAACGCCCTCGCCGCTGGCCCGCATGGTCGAAAAAGGCCTGCGCCGCATTGGCCTTCCCCTGAAGGAAATCGAAACCAGCGTGGAGAACGTGGGCAAGATTGAAATCGCCCGCCTTGAAAAGAACATCAGCATCCTGGGCATCATCGCCGGCATCGCGCCGATGATTGGCTTCGTGGGCACGATTATCGGCGTTATCAAGATTTTCTATTCCATCGCGGCTACTAAAGAATTCGGTATCCCCCAGGTTGCCGATGGCCTGTATGTGAAGCTGGTTACGTCGGCCACGGGCCTCATTGTTGGCATCATTGCCCACGTAGGCTACCACTGGCTGAGCATTTTGGTTGAGCGCATGGTATTCCGGATGGAGAACTCGGCAATTGAGTTTATGGATATCCTCCAGGACAATTAGGGGGAATTATAAATTATAAATTTTGAATTATAAATTGAGGATAGACCACAAGTCTGATTCTGTTTTCAAAATTTATAATTTATAATTCAAAATTTATAATTCCCAAAAATGAATCTATCCCGCCGTCATCGTCTCACGTCGCACGTCGAAACCGGGGCCATGAATGACATCATGTTCTTTCTGATGTTGTTTTTTCTGATTGCCTCCACGCTGGTTAACCCCAACGTTATTAAGCTCTTGCTGCCGAATGCTAAATCGAGTAAGCAGGTGATGAAGCAGCCCATCACCATATCCATCGATGCGGCGGGCCAGTATTTCGTGAACAAAAAGCCCGTAACCCCGGCATCCGTGGAGCAGGAGCTAGTGGCCTTAGTTGGTACCGCGCCCACCGAGGTACAGCCCACCGTGGTGCTGCGCGTTGATGCTTCGTTGAACGTTCAGAAGCTGGTTGACATTCTGGAGATTGGTAACCGGCTGAAGCTGAAAATGGTAATGGCCACGCAGGCACAGCAGGCGGCCAGTAAATAGGCAGAATCAGTCGCACCTACGCACCCTTCGTCCATGGCAATTGATTATCCCGAACCGCACCGCCGCGAGGCCCTGATTGGTACCCTGGTGGTCCATGGGCTCCTGCTGCTGCTCTTCATCTTCATGGTTTTCAAGGGCCCAAACCCGCCGCTGGCCGCGCTGGGTGGTGGCGATGGCGTAGAGTTGAACTACGGCCTCGACCCCGCGGGCTCGGGCGATATCCAGAGCATGGCCCCGGCCAACGACTCGCGCAACCGCGAGGATAGTCGCCCGCCCATTGCCAGCCCCGACCCGCAGCCGCGCCCCGTAGCCACGGCCACGCCCGACCTCACGCCGCCTTCGCAGGAAAAAATAATTACCAGCGAAGCCGACGAAAGCCCGGTTTCGGTCGCCCCCGTCGAAACCCCGGCTCCGGCCAAGGAAGAAGTGAAAGTGGTGCCCAAAGCGCCGCGCAAAGTTGCCGTCGCGTTCTCGCCTAAAGGCAGCGCCACCGGCGGCGGCAACGGCGTTAATGGCACCAGTAATGCCCCCACAGGCAATAGCAATGGTGACCGCCCCGGCACCGTGGGCGACCAGGGCGACCCCAATGGCACGCTCGATGCCACGGCCCTGTATGGCAATGGCGGCGACGGCGGTGGCAGCGGCCGGGGTCGCGGCCGAGGTGTGGGAGATGGCAATGGACTGGAGATGAGTGGCTGGCGGTTCGATAGTACGCCCAACGTGGCGGCAATTGACGATGAGTCGGGCGTCGTTCGATTCAAGATTAAAATATCTACTGATGGAGAAGTAGAAGCCGTGACAAAAGTGTCGGGTAACGTTTCGGCTGCCCAGGAAAAGCTTTGCCGTGATAAGCTGCTCAATGCCAACTTCGTGAAGACGAACAGCGCGGCGGGTGGCGCAACCGGCTTCTACACCTTCCGCTTTTCGGTTCGATAATCGGCTCGATAACAGTAAAAAGCCCCGTGCTCTGCCAGCCAGACACGGGGCTTTTTCTTTAAATGCAGTGCTGCTGGCGTTAATTTGCAGGTTCACTGCCATTATTACCTAACCGCTCGTGACTTATCCTGAAACCCTGGCTTACCTGTATGACCAACTGCCCATGTTCCAGCGGGTGGGGGCGGCTGGCTACAAAAAGGGGCTGGGCAACACGCTGGTACTAGCCGAGGCGCTGGGACACCCGGAGCGGCAGTTTCGCAGCGTGCATGTGGCGGGCACCAATGGTAAGGGTAGCAGCTCCCATATGCTGGCGGCGGTGTTGCAGGCGGCCGGCTATAAGGTTGGGCTCTACACATCGCCCCATTTGCGCGAATTCACCGAACGCATCAGGGTGAACGGGCAGGAAATAGCGCCCGAATACCTGGTGGAATGGGTGGCCCGCTGGCGGCCGCTGTTCGCGGAAGTGCAGCCTTCGTTCTTCGAAATGTGCGTGGCGCTGGCCTTTGCCTACTTCGCCGAGCAGCGAGTGGATGTGGCCGTTGTGGAAGTGGGCCTGGGCGGCCGCTTCGATTCCACGAACATCATCACGCCGCTGGTTTCGCTCATCACCAACATCAGTTTTGACCATCAGGCGCTGCTGGGCAATACGCTGCCCGAAATCGCGGGCGAAAAAGCAGGCATCATCAAGCAAGGGGTGCCGGTGGTGGTGAGCCAGACGCAGCCTGAGGTGGCCCTGGTATTTCAACGGGAGGCCACTGCCCAGCTGGCGCACCTGGTAGTTGCCGACCAGATTTACCAGGCGAGTTTCGCCGCCGAGCCTTCGCCCGAAACGGGCTTGCGGCCGCTGGCTATCACCCAGCACGGCCGGCCCTACCTACCCAACGCCGAGCTGGGCCTGCCCGGCGACTACCAGCAGTCCAACCTGCCCGGCGTGCTCGCCACGCTCGACGAGTTGCGCGCCCAGGGCTTCCGCATCACCGAGGCGGCGGTGCGCACCGGCCTGCGCCAGGTCACGACCCTCACCGGGCTGCGCGGGCGCTGGAGCATTATCGGCCGCCGCCCGCTGGTGGTGTGCGATACCGGTCACAATGCGGCCGGCCTGGAAATGGTGGTGACGCAGCTGCGCCGCCTGCCGCACCAGCGTTTACATTTGGTAATCGGGACGGTGAACGACAAGGACGTACCCGGAATGTTGGCTCTGCTGCCAACTGAAGGCCTGTTTTACTTTTGTGCGGCCAATATTCCCCGGGCTTTGCCGGCGGCAGAGCTGGCGGCCATGGCGGCCGCGGCCGGCTTGCACGGCCAGGCGCATGGTTCGGTAGCGGCGGCAGTGGCGGCGGCCCGCGTGGCGGCAACGGCCGATGATGTAGTCTTTATTGGTGGCAGCACTTTTGTGGTGGCCGAAGTAGAAGAGTTGTATTCTTAACCTATTGACAGTGGTTGCGAGCCGACCTCTGCCGCGCACTGCTGTTTCCCATTTTTATTCTTACTGATTTGCCTCGCGTTAAACTTCAGCGTTTTACCGACAACGCTATCCGACCTGACATTATTGAACCGGGCAAGCCCGAATACGAACAGCTCGGCGGCCGCTGGCGCACCGATTTCTTTCAGGAACCGCATCCGCTGACGCTGGAAGTCGGTTGCGGTAAGGGCGAATACACGGTGGGACTGGCGCAGCGCCATCCCGGCCGCAATTTTCTGGGTCTCGACATTAAGGGCGAGCGCATCTGGCGGGGTAGTAGCCGCGCGGCCGAAATGGGTCTGACCAACGTCGGGTTCGTGCGAATGCGAGCCGAAGAGCTGGCTGCTCAGTTTGGCCCCGGCGAGCTCAGCGAAATCTGGATTACGTTTCCGGACCCGCGCCCGCGCGACCGCGACATCAAGCGTCGCCTGACCTCGCCGCGCTTTCTGGGCTTGTACGAACAATTGTTAACTCCCGGCGGCCTGCTACATCTCAAGACCGATAACGAGGGTCTGTTCGAATTCACGCTGGAAACCCTGGCGGCGCGTCCCGGTACTACGATTGAGCGGCTTACGCGGGACCTGTACGCTGAAACGGACCTGGAATTCACCGAAGCCCAAGCCATTCAGACCAACTTTGAAGGGAAATACCGCGCAATTGGCGTTCCGATAAAGTACGTGCAGTTCCGGCTCACGTAATGACCGGCATCTGGGACTGGCAGATTTGTAAAGTCCCACTTTCGCTAGAAGCAACGCCCCGGCACAGACGAAAACCTTTGGTTGGTTTCGTCTGCGCCGGGGCGTTGCTTTTGGCATTTGATACGCCGGAAATTAAGTTGTTAGTCATTAGTTGTCAGTTGTTGGCAGGATGGCAATCGTCTGACTGACAACTAACAACGAGCAACTGACAACCCATTTGCTTTTGAACGACTATTTAGTCGATTTCCAGCGCTTCGAATACCGCTTCGAGCTGGTCGAAATCGCGCAGGCCGGGCTTCACTTCGTTTCCCGAGGGGAAGGACAGGCCGGCCAGCGGCAGCTGCGTGGCCAGCTCGTGGGCGCGTGCGGGGAGTAACCCGGGGCCCAGCCAGAGCGGCCGCTCACCGGCAATTTGCCGCAGGGCAGCCAGCGTTTCGGCCGATGCCGTGGCCGGTAATTCAACTACCAGACCCAGTAACGAATCGGGGAGAGGCTGGGCCAGCGCCGGGGCATCGGCCGGAAACTCCAGGTACACAGGCGGGGCAATTTCGGCCAGTTCAGCGGCCGTGCGGGGGGTGTGAAGCAGGACGGCATCCAGCGCGCACTCGGCGGATATTGCGTTGATTTCATGTGAGCTGAGTTGGTCGAACTCACCAATTAATTCAACTCCGGCAATCCAGCCGGCCAGCTCCTTCACCGTCTTGGTATCCAAGTGGCCGGGCAGGGCGGGGTCGAGAATAAAGGTGAGTTTATCGGCACCCATGCCGGCGCAGTAGCGGGCATCGGAGAGATTGTTGATACCGCGGATGAGAAGGGGAACGAGGTGGGGCACGAGACGCGAAAAGTTAAAAGGAAACTAAGGGCAGGCTGGCCAAGTCACAACGAAAGGCCACCGCCGCAGTGCTGCAAAAGTAGAGCCGGAGCGCCGGCCGGGCCGCGTTTGGAGAGTGCGCGCCGGCCGTATCTTCGTCCCCATGAACTCAACCCGCCGTGCCCCCTTGCTGGCTCCGTCGTTTCTGGCCGCTGACCTGGCCAATCTGCAAGCCGAAACCGAGCGTCTGGCTACCAGCGCTGCCGACTGGCTGCACTTCGACGTGATGGATGGCCGTTTCGTGCCCAATATTTCCTTCGGTCTGCCCGTGCTGCAAGCCGTGGCCCGCTACGCCAAGCAGCCCATCGACGTGCATTTGATGATTGAGGAGCCGCAGCATTACCTGTCGGCTTTCCGCGATGCCGGGGCCAGCATCATTACGGTGCATTACGAAGCCTGCCCGCATTTACACCGGGTTGTGCAGCAAATCAAGCAGCTGGGCTGCCGGGCCGGCGTGGCGCTAAACCCGCACACGCCGGTGGCGCTGCTCGAAGACATCGCGGCCGACCTCGATTTGGTCCTGATAATGTCGGTCAATCCGGGTTTCGGAGGCCAGACCTTCATCCCCAATACCCTGAAAAAGGTGGCTATGGTGAAAGAGCTGCTGCTTGATGCCGGCTCCGATGCCCTGATTGAAGTGGATGGTGGGGTGAATATGACCAATGCCGGCCCGCTGGTGGAAGCCGGGGCCGACGTGCTGGTGGCGGGAAATTTTGTGTTCAGCGCTCCCGAAGGGCCGGTAGCTACCCTGGCCAGCCTGCGCGACCACCTGGCCGGGCTGGAAATGGACACTCCGGCCGGTGGCCGCCGGCAATAGTTTGCGCCGTTCGCTCGTTCCTGCCCTCGTGAAAAAACTTCCTACGCCGAGTCTGCCGTCCGTGTCTTTATTGTCGAAAAAATCAGGTGCCTGCCTTGTGCTGGCGGGTAGTCTGGTGCTGGTAACACTAGCCGATACCGCCGTGCTGGCCCAGACGGTCGGTTCGGCAGAGGCGACAACGGCAGCGATAGTCACCCTCACGGGTAGCCTGCGCGATGCCAACGGGCTGCCGCTGGAGCTGGCAGCCGTGGGCGTGGAAGGCCAGCCCGGCGGGGCCAACACCACGTCCGAAGGCACATTTACCTTGCAGGTACGGGTGCCGGCCGCCGGCCAGTCGGTGGTGCTGGTCGTGCGCCGGCTGGGCTACCTCACGCTACGCCAGACACTACGGCTGCCCGCCGATGCTGTCCGCCCGCTGCGCCTGACCATGCGGCTCGACACCAAAGCGCTGGGCGGCGTGCGGGTCTTTGGCCGGTCCGACCAGGCCGATACCCGCGAGCAGGTCAGCGTCACGCGGATTGACCCCCGCTCGGCCAAGGAGATTCCGTCGCCGTTTGGCGATTTCAACGCCATTCTGAAGACGCTGCCGGGCGTTGTATCCAACAATGAGCTGAGCAGCACCTACAACGTGCGCGGCGGCAACTATGACGAAAACCTGGTGTACGTCAATGGTTTCGAGATTTATCGGCCATTTCTCGTTACCTCGGCGCAGCAGGAGGGGCTGAGCTTCATCAACCCGGATTTGGTGAAGCAGGTGGAGTTTAGCAGCGGCGGCTGGCAGCCGAAGTACGGCGATAAGCTGGCCTCGGTGCTGAGCGTGGACTACAAAACGCCGGAAAAATTCGCGGCCTCGCTCACGGGCAGCCTCGTGGGTGGCGCGGCGCACGCCGAAGCGCGTTCGGCCAATGGCCGCGTGAGCTACCTGGCCGGGGTGCGCTACAAAAATGCGCAGTATGTGCTGAGCTCGCTCCGGCAGCAGCAGGGCGGCTACAACCCCACTTTTTACGATGCGCAGGCTTTTGTCAATATCGGATTAGGCAAAAAGGAGGACATGCAGCGCACCACGCTGGGGCTGCTGGGAGTCATCGCGCACAACGATTACCGCTTCTCGCCCGAAACCGGCCAGGCCACGTTTTCGACCGGTACCAACCAGTTTACCCGGGTTTTTATCGGCTACGAGGGGCGCGAGCGGATGGAGTTTGATACCTATCAGACTGGCCTCAACCTGAAGCACGATTTTTCCTCGAACCTGCAAATGGAGCTGTTGGGCTCGGCGTTGATTTCGCGGGAGTCGGAGTTTCGCGATGTGGAAGCGGCCTACACGTTTGCCGAAATCAACCGCGACCCGACTTCGCCCGATTTCAACCAGGCGGTGCGGCAGCGCGACATTGGCTCGCAGTTCAAGCACTCCCGCAACTTTCTCACGGCTCGCATTTTCACCGCCGAAACCCGCGGGCGCTGGACGCCCGGCGGCAACCACACCGTGCGCTGGGGGGCTAAAGTGGGCCGCGAAAAAATCAGCGATACGCTCGACGAGTATAGCTTCGCCGATTCGGCCGACTTCGTGCCCGATGCCCGCCGCCTGCGCCTGCGCTCCGATTTGAGCCTGCTCAGTACCCGCAGTCAGGGTTTTATCCAGGATACCTGGGCCCTGGATTCGTTGCGGACGTTTACTTATGGGGCCCGCGCCCACTACTGGACCACCAACGGCCAGCTCGTCATCAGCCCGCGGGTGCAGTTCTCGCAAATCAGCCGCCGGCATCCCAACCGCTCATTCAAGGCGGCCGTGGGCGTGTACTACCAGCCGCCGTTCTACCGCGAGCTGCGCGACCAGCAGACCGTGCGTCTCGGCGTACAGCAGGCCTCCCTCAACCCTGAGCTGCGGGCCCAGAAGTCTTACCATTTCATCGTGGGCAAGGAGATTAATTTTCAGCAGTTCGGCCGGCCGTTCAAGCTCTCGACCGAAGCCTATTTTAAGCACATGACCGATGTGGTCCCCTACGATGTCGACAACGTGCGGCTGCGCTACTTCGCTAAAAACAACGCCCGCGCCTACGCGGCCGGTTTCGATGCCCGCGTGAGCGGGGAGTTTGTGAAGGGCTCCGAGTCGTGGTTCAGCCTCGGGGTGCTCACCACCCAGGAAAACCTGGCCGGGGATTCGACTACGCTCCGCGATGCCAATGGTCGGGCCACGGGCCGCGAGGCCAAGGAATATATCCGCCGGCCCCAGGACCAGCGCCTGAACGTGGGCATTTTCTTTCAGGACCATTTGCCCAACAACCCCTCGGTGCGCGGCTATGTGAACATCGTGTACGGCACCGGCCTGCCGTTCAGCCCACCCAGCGAGCCCGATTTGCGCGGCACCAATGCCCTGGAGCGCAGCTATAAGCGGGTCGACCTGGGTTTTTCCAAGGTTGTTGGCCTGAAAAACAACAACGCTCCCAAAGCGCATTTCTACAGTTTCGAGAGCCTGTGGCTGGGCCTTGAAATCCTCAACGTGCTGGCTGCTAATAATGTGGCCGGTTACAGCTACCTGCAGGACGTGAACGGCGTAACGTATTCGGTGCCGAGCTACTTGTCGCAGCGCGTGGTGAACCTGCGATTGATTGCCCGGTTTTAGGCTTGGGGTAGACCTTGATTAACGCCTGGCGCTTGTCCTGCCAGCTGCGAATGATGCTAAAGTAGAGCGTGTCGTTTCGTTCGCTGACGACGGGGGGAAGGGCAATGAATTGCTGGTAGGCTAGGCGGTAAGGCTGTTTATCGTATTTAGAGGCGGCCACATCCTGGCCGTAGCCTTCCCCGCCCAGTACCAGCATAGCCTCGCTGGAGTCGGGGTCGGGCGCCAGCCGCTGGCCCTGGTAATTGAGCACCAGTCGGGAGCCGCCAAGCTTGGTTACGTTTCGGAAAAAGATAAAATCGTGACTTATGCGGGTTGGCTCTTCAACCCAGCAGTCGGTGAACTCGACGCGGTAATTTTCGAAACGGATAACACGGGGAGTCACCACATACTCGCGGAGTAACACCCCATTTTCACGGGCAGCAACCGAATTGGCCGAGTTCCATTGCCCGGAATAGCTGTCGCGCACCGAAACGTCGATGTAGAGGTAAGCCAAGTACAAGAGTAAGCCGATGGGAAGTAAGACCAGGAGGCAGCCGGTTTTGCGTTGTGACACGTTGAAGGAGTTGAGGAGAATGAGGCCTCAAAGCTCGTATGCGCACTTCCGCACGTTCATGACAATTATCATTTTCGCTACCCGCCGCCCTCGCTATGCCAGCCGGTTGCGCAGCCGGCTCAGCGTTTCCGGGGCCATGCCCAAATGCGAGGCGATGTGCTGCACCGCCACCCGCTGAAACACCGTGGGAAAGCTTTGCAGCAGCAACTCGTACCGCTCGGTGGCCGTGCGGGAGCGCAGGTGCTGGGCCCGCTGCTCGCTGAGCACATAATACTTCTCAATCAAAAGCCGCCCGGTGAGGTTGAACTCGGGAAAGTCGCGGTAGAGCGCCTGGAGCTGTTCGAAGGAAATGGAAAGCACGGCGGAGGGCTCCAGCAGCTCCAGGTACTCGGCGGAAGGTTGCTGCGTCAGGAAGCTCACGATGGAAATTACGAAGTCGTTGGCCTGCATGAACCACGACGATACCTCGCGGCCGTGCACCAGCGTGTAGCCCCGCACCAGGCCGGTTTCCAGGAAATACAACCGCCGGGCTACCTGGCCCGGCCGGAGCAGCAGGTGCTGGACCGGTAAATTTTCCCGCACGGCCGCCGCCGTAATGGCTTGCGCCAAAGCCGGGCTAATGGGCTGAATACGATGAAGAAAATCAAGGAATGGAGTCATTTGATGCAAATTTCAGGGCAAGTACGCTACTTCCCTGCAAAGCTGCTTTTTGCTGCCGCAAAACCTTTCGTTCCGATTTCGGTAGTAGCTACGCGACAGAAATTGGCTTTGCTTGTGCTTGCCGATGGCGTTTTCGCTATACCTTTGTGCCCGATGACCACCTTTTCCGCCTTTGTTTGTGCTGTTGCCGCCGCCCCGCTCACGGGCCGTCGGGCAGTTGCGGGCGTGCATCATCACCACCATCTGTGGGAGGCCGGGCCGTACGCCGGGTGCTAGTCTGGCACCCGCTGCCCGAGTCTCCACCGCCGCGCCCCGGAGTATATCTGCGCCGGGCCTAATCTTTTCAATTTCCGGGAAATTTCACCGCTGGCCAGTGCGCCAGTCGTGTATTTGTTCGCACCCGTGTGCGCCCCGCTTGTTTCCAGTTCCATGCTCCGTTTAGCTATTCAAAAGTCCGGTCGCCTCAGCGAGGACTCGCTTGCCCTCATTCGTGAATGCGGCATCAACTTCATCAGCAGCACCTACAAGCTCAAAACTGAAGCTACTAATTTTCCGCTCGAAATCCTGTTTCTGCGCGATGACGACATTCCCGGCTACGTGCAGGACGGCGTGGCCGACCTCGGTATCGTGGGCCAGAACGTACTGGTCGAAGCCGGTTTTCCCAATCTGGAAGTAGAAGCCCTGGGTTTCAGCAAATGTCGCCTGAGCCTGGCCGTGCCCCGCGCCGATGGCTACGCTTCGGTGGCCAGCCTGCAGGGCAAGAATATTGCTACCTCATACCCGAACATTCTGAGTCGCTACCTGGCCGAGCAGGGCGTGCAGGCTAATCTGCACACCATCAGCGGGTCGGTCGAAATTGCCCCCAGCATTGGGCTGGCCGAGGCCATTTGCGACATCGTGAGCAGTGGCTCGACCCTGCTCGGCAACGGCCTGCGGGAAGTAGAAACCGTGTTTCGCTCCGAAGCCGTGCTCATCGCCCAGCCCAACCTCACGGCCGAACAGGCCGACCTGCTCGAGCAGCTCCGCTTCCGCATGCAGGCCGTGCGGCGGGCCAAGCGCAGCAAATATATTTTGCTCAACGCGCCCATCTCGGCCCTCGAAGAAGTGCGCCGCCTGCTGCCGGGCATCAAGTCGCCCACCGTGACGCCCCTGGCCGAAGCCGGCTGGGTATCCGTCCAATCGGTGGTGCAGGAGGATGATTTCTGGCACATCACCAGCCAGCTGAAGGCCGTTGGGGCCGAAGGCATCCTGGTATTGCCCATTGAAAAGATGATTTCCTAGTCTGGTCGTCCCATGCAGTTCTATTCCAACCCCATTCCCAGTTCCTGGTCTGCCCTTCAGCAGCGGGCCGCGGCCGGCGAGGCGCCCCAGGTGGCCGCCCGCGTACGGGCCATTTTTGGTCAGGTAAGAGAGCAGGGCGATGCCGCGCTGCTTACGCTGGCCGCCGAGCTTGATAAAGCATCCCTGACCAGCCTGCTGGTTTCGGAGGCGGAATTCACCGCCGCCCTGGCCCAGGTTCCGGCCGATTTGCAGGCCGCCATCCGGCAGGCCCAGGCCAATATCGAAGCCTTTCACGCCGCGCAGCGGGAACCCGAACTGCGCGTTGAAACCATGCCGGGGGTGTTTTGCAGCCGGCGGGCCGTGCCGGTGCAGCGCGTGGGCCTGTACGTGCCGGGCGGTTCGGCTCCGCTGTTCAGCACGCTGCTCATGCTGGGCGTGCCGGCCCGGCTGGCGGGCTGCCCGCAGGTAGTGGTATGTACTCCGCCGCAGTCCGATGGCACGGTGAGCCCGGTTATCCTATTTGTGGCCCGGCTGCTGGGTATTTCGACGGTAGTGAAAGCCGGTGGGGCCCAGGCCGTTGCGGCGCTGGCGCTGGGCACGGCTTCGGTGCCGGCAGTCGATAAAATCTTCGGCCCCGGCAACCGCTACGTCACGGCCGCCAAGCAATTGGCCGCGGCGGAGTTCGGGGTGGCCATCGACATGCCGGCGGGCCCTTCGGAAGTGCTGGTTATCGCCGATGAAACGGCTAATCCGGTTTTCGTAGCGGCCGATTTGCTCTCGCAGGCAGAGCACGGCCCCGATTCGCAAGTCGTAGTGCTCAGCACCTCGGCAGCCATGCTCGAACAGGTGCAGGCCGAAACCACGCGCCAGCTGGCCACGCTGCCGCGTCGCGACGTAGCGGCCCTGGCGCTTGAGAACAGCCGGGCTATTCTATTGCCCGACGTCGCCGCCATGCTGGCCTTTTCCAATCAGTACGCCCCGGAGCACCTCATTCTGGCTACTGACAACGCGGAAGCGCTGGCCGCGCAAGTCACCAATGCCGGCTCAGTGTTTTTGGGCCACCTCACGCCCGAAGCCGTGGGGGACTATGCCTCCGGAACCAATCACACGCTCCCGACCAGTGGCTACGCCCGCCAGTACAGCGGTGTTTCCCTCGATTCGTTTATCCGGAAAATCACCTTCCAGCGGTTGTCGGCCACGGGCCTGCGGGCCCTGGGGCCAGTGGTGGAAACCATGGCGGAGGCCGAGGGCCTGGCCGCGCACGCCCGCGCTGTTACGCTCCGGCTCGCCTCATTGGCTACCTCCGATGAGGATTCATCGGCCGTTGGGGCCGCTGCTGCGGCCAATCCGTACGCCGGCCTCATCCGGCCCAGCGTGGAGCGGATGCAGGCCTATTCATCGGCCCGGGATGAATTTGAGGGCATGGCCCCGGTGATGCTCGATGCCAATGAAAACAGCCTGGGTTCGGTGGGGCCCGATGATTTCAGCCGCTACCCCGACCCGCACCAGCGGGCCATTAAGGTTGAGCTGGCCCGGTTGAAAGGGATGGCCCCCAACCAGATTTTCCTGGGCAACGGCTCCGACGAGGCCATTGATTTACTCGTGCGTCTGACCTGTACGCCGGGGGGGGACGACCACATTGTTATCTGCCCGCCCACCTACGGCATGTACGAGGTGGCGGCCAATCTCAACGACGTGCGGGTGGAACGCCTGCTGCTCACGTCCGATTTTCAGCTCCCGGCCAATGCTGCCGAGGTACTGGCGGCATCCACGGCCAAGCTGGTTTTTCTGTGCTCGCCCAATAACCCAACCGGTAATCTGTTGGCCCAGCAGGCGCTCGAAACCATTTTGCGCACCTTCAAAGGGCTGGTTGTGGTCGATGAGGCGTATGCGGATTTCGCCGATGCCCCCAGCTGGACTACCCGGCTCGAGGAGTTTCCCCGCCTGGTGGTGCTGCAAACCTTTTCCAAAGCCTGGGGCCTGGCGGGCCTGCGCCTGGGGGTAGCTTACGCCGCTCCGGCCCTCATTGCTTATCTCGATAAGATAAAGCCACCCTACAACATCTCTGCCGCCACCCAGCAGCATGCCCTGGCCGCGTTGGCCACGGCCCCAAGCCTGGACCAGATGCGCGATGAGCTGCTGGCGGGTCGCCAGGACCTGGCCCGGCAGCTACCCCAGCTGCCAGGCGTGGCAAAAGTGTTTCCCTCAGAGGCGAATTTTCTGCTCGTACGCTTCAATACCGATGCCACGGCGGTATATGACCAGCTTCGCGCCCGGGGCATCGTCGTCCGCAACCGGACCACCCAGCCTGGATGTGCCGGTTGCCTGCGCCTCACGGTCGGCACTGCGGTTGAAAATGAGCAACTGCTCCAGGCGCTCACCGAAATTGGGCGCGGGCCCGCCGGCTAGCACCGTCCGCGCTTGCGCGCAGGTTTTAGTCTGGGCGCAGTCCATTATTCATTGTTGTTAATCGTTTTTGTGATTTGAAAAAGGCCCTGTTCATCGACCGCGACGGCACTATTCTTATTGAGCCGCAGCCCAGCCAGCAAATTGACGCGCTCACTCCCGATAAATTTCAGTTCCTGCCCGGGGCCATCAATGCCCTGGCCCGCATTGCCCGCGACCTGCCCGAGTATGAGCTGGTGCTGGTGAGCAACCAGGATGGCCTGGGTACTGCCAGTTTCCCCGAAAACACCTTCTGGCCCGCCCACCAGCTGATGCTGGATATTCTGGCCGGGGAGGGGGTAGTGTTTGCCGCCGAGCACATCGACCGCAGCTTTCCGCACGAAGGCCTGCCAACCCGCAAGCCCGGCACCGGGCTGCTGGGCCAGTACCTGGACCCCGCCAATGCCTACGACCTGGCCAACTCCTACGTCATCGGCGACCGGCAGACGGATGTGCAGCTCGCCGTTAACCTGGGCTCAAAATCCATTCTGATAGGAGCGGAGCCTGACCCCACCGCCGCGCTCACCACTACCAGCTGGGATGCCATTTACCAATTTCTTCGCTACCCGACCCGGGTCGCGGTCATCGAACGCAACACCAACGAGACGCAAATCGCAATCCGCCTCAACCTCGATGGAACCGGACAAACCAACATCCACACCGGGCTCGGTTTCTTCGACCACATGCTGGAGCAGCTGGGCCGTCACAGCGGTGTCGATTTGTCCATAAGTGTAAAGGGAGATTTGCACATTGATGAACATCACACCGTTGAAGACACTGCTCTTGCTTTGGGCACGGCCTTCTCGCAGGCGCTCGGCGACAAGCGAGGACTGGCGCGCTACGGGTTTTTGTTACCCATGGATGAAGCCCTGGCCCAGGCGGCCATCGACTTTTCGGGCCGGCCCTGGCTGGTATGGGAAGCCGATTTCAAGCGCGAGCGGGTAGGGGACCTGCCGACTGAATTGTTCTTTCACTTCTTTAAGTCGTTCACCGACAATGCCCGCGCCACGCTCAATATTTCCTGCACCGGCGATAATGAGCACCATAAAATTGAGGCGATTTTCAAGGCAGTGGCCAAGGCTATCAAAATGGCTTTGCAGCGGGATGAGTCGGCCGCGATTCCCAGCACGAAGGGAATCCTTTAGAAAAGACTCGTTGATTGAAATGTGTAATATTATTCAATTGAATAATAGTGTTATTGTGAATTAGCCGATTGTAGCTGATGGAAATTGCAGTTGTAGATTACAAAGGGGGTAACGTTCAATCGGTGCTGTTTGCGCTGGAACGGTTGGGGGCCCATCCCATTCTCACCGCCGACCCCGAAGTCCTGCGCCGGGCCGACAAGGTGTTGTTCCCCGGGGAGGGCGAAGCTTCCTCTGCCATGCAAGCTTTGCGGGAGGCTGGCCTGGACCGTGTGCTGCCCACCCTAACCCAGCCCTTTTTGGGTATTTGCCTGGGCATGCAGCTGTTGGGGGAGCACAGCGAAGAGAACGATACCCCAATGCTGGGCTTGTTGCCATTCCGGGTGCAGCGCTTTGTGCCCGATTCGGCGCACAAGGTGCCGCATATGGGCTGGAACAATCTGCAAGCCCTGCAAGGGCCTCTTTTTGCCGGCCTTACAGAAGCTGACCACGTCTATTTCGTGCATAGCTACTGCGCGCCGGTGGGAGCTTATACTACGGCTCAGTCCGCTCATCCAGCGCCGTTTAGCGCGGCGGTGCAGCATGGCAATTTTCACGGCGTGCAGTTCCACACCGAAAAGAGCGGAGCCGTGGGCACCCGCATCCTGGCCAATTTCCTGGCCTTGTAGGTTTACATCACCGTCAAACAGATTTTTAGTCTTGGAAATTATCCCAGCCATCGACCTCATCAACGGCCAATGCGTGCGGCTGAGTGCCGGCGACTTTGCCCGGCAAACTACTTATGATGCCGACCCGGTGGCGGTAGCCCAACGCTTTGCCGATGCTGGTTTGCGTCGCCTGCACCTGGTCGACCTGGATGGGGCCCGCGCCGGGCACCCCGTAAATCTGGCGGTGCTGGAAGCCATTGCCAGCCGTACTACGCTGGATATTGACGCCGGGGGCGGAATTCAGACCGATGCGGCCCTGGCGCAGGTGCTCGCGGCTGGTGCCCACCACATCACTGCGGGCAGTGTGGCGGTGCGCGAGCCGGCTACCGTTCAGGCCTGGATGGCTCGTCACGGGGCCGATACCGTCTTTCTGGGGGCTGATTTCAAGGGCGAGCACATCGTCATAAATGCCTGGGTCGACAAAAGCACGCTGACGCTCGACGGTTTCATTGCTGATTATCTGGCGGCTGGCGGCACTACGTTTATTTGTACCGATGTGAGCAAGGATGGCCTGCTCCAGGGCCCCTCGCTGGCCACTTACCGTCGTCTGGTTCAACAGTTCCCGGCGGCCCGATTCGTGGCCAGCGGTGGGGTCACCACCATATCCGACCTGGAAGAACTGGCCGAAGCGGGCATGCACGGGGCCATTATCGGTAAAGCGCTCTACGAAGGCACTATTGCGCTCGCCGATTTGCGGACTTTTCTATAAGGTCCGATATCTCAACAACTCTCGTTATACAACTCGTGGTAAAGAAAAGACTGATTCCCTGCCTGGACGTGCGCGATGGCCGGACCGTAAAAGGCATCCAGTTCGAAGGGCTGCGCGATGCGGGCGACCCCGTGGCCCTGGCGGCGCGCTATGCCCGTGAAGGGGCCGATGAGCTGGTGTTTCTTGATATCACCGCTACCAACCAGCGCCGCCAGCCCCTCACCGAGCTGGTGCGCGAGGTGGCGCGGGTGCTGGATATCCCCTTCACGGTGGGTGGTGGCATTGGGACGGTGGCTGACGTGGAGGCCCTGCTGCTGAGTGGGGCCGATAAGGTTTCCATCAACTCGGCGGCCCTGGCCCGGCCGGAATTTATTACCGACCTGGCCCGGCGGTTCGGTTCGCAGTGCATCGTGGTGGCGGTTGATGCCCGCCTTGTCGATAGCCAGTGGCAGGTGATGACGCGGGCCGGAACCCAGGCCACCGGCCGCGAGGCCGTAGCCTGGTGCCGCGAAGCCGCCAATCTGGGCGCGGGAGAGTTGTTGCTGACCTCGATGAGCCACGACGGCACCAAATCCGGTTTCGCGCTGGAACTGACCAGGGCCGTGAGCGAGGCAGTCCCGGTCCCGGTTATCGCCTCCGGCGGAGCCGGCCAACCGGCAGACTTCACCGCCGTATTCCAGGCTGGTGGTGCCGATGCCGCTTTGGCCGCCAGTATTTTTCATTTCAATGAAACCGCCTTGCCAGCTCTCAAGCAGTATCTGCACGCCGCCGGAATTCCCGTGCGTTTGTAACTCCTGCCGAGGAACTGCTGAACGTACTCATCGTTTATAGCTACCGTACTCACTACTTTGCTGAGTGGTTTGCCAACTTCAGACTCATGAATTCTTCTTTTGTTACTGGCATCGCCGCCGAGCTGCGTTTTGACCCGGTTACCGGCCTCGCGCCCGCCATTGTACAGGATGCTGACACCGGGCAGGTTCTCATGCTGGGTTATGTCAACGCAGAAGCTTGGAGCCAAACGCAGCAGCAGGGCCGGGTCACATTTTTTTCCCGTTCCAAAAATCGACTGTGGACCAAGGGTGAGAGCAGTGGCAATTTCCTCACCGTAGTCAGCCTGCACGTCGATTGTGATGCCGATACCGTGCTGATTCGGGCCATCCCAACTGGCCCCACTTGTCACCGCGGTACAACCAGCTGCTTCGAGCAGCCGGAGCAGCTGCAGGCCCCGGTGGCACCCATCGGGTTTTTGGCCGCTTTAGAGCGTTTGATAGTGCATCGGCAGCAATTCCCAGAGCAGGCACCCACGTCCTACACCGTCTCTTTGTTCAATAAAGGCATGGCCAAAATTGCGCAGAAAGTAGGAGAGGAGGCCATCGAAACGGTTATTGATGCCGTTGGGGGGCAGCGCGATACTCTGCCAGGGGAAGTTGCTGACTTGCTCTATCATCTGCTGGTGCTGCTCGTGGCTGCTGGTGTACCCACGTCGGAGGTTATTGCTGTTTTACAGGAGCGTCACCGTCTGCCCAATACCAGGCACCTTACTGAGGGTTAATAACAGCAGGAGTTGCGCAAACGAAAAGCCCGGTAAATACAATACCGGGCTTTTCGTTTGCGCAACTCCTGCTGTTGGGCGTTACGCTAGTGATTTTGCGCTCTAGTACGGTCAGGCAATCCATCCCGACTTTCTGCTTTTAGAAAGCTATTCAGGTGTTGTCAGCCCTGTTTGCTTTGATTTGTCGGCGGATTTTTTCCAGTAAGGCAATGGTTAAAATGATGTCTTCTTCTTCAGTAATGGAAAGTATTGTATTTACGCCGGGTCCATTTATTCGAATTTCATAGCTCGTATTTGCTGGTCCAGGGGTATTATGAGCAGCGTCCCGGAGTGAAGATTCCCTGGGTTTTATGAGAGGAGACCGCGCTATTGGAATAGCAGCTTCTGCAGCAGCCTGGGGCCGTACTGGAGGCTTTGTAGATTCATTTCCCAAGATTCCAAATAAGCTTGCAATTGCATCCTGACTGGTATTTTGGTCCATATTTTCCAGTCTGTTATTTCCCTGTCCCAGTTTTTCCAGAGTCATTTGTGCATTCGCTGGGTAGAGTGTTTCTGATGGTTCCTCAGTTCTGTTTTTCCCAGATGCTTTCTCAAAAGAGGTTAACTCCGCTTTTCCTGCTTCCGGTAGATAATTTGTTATTGGTGGGGTCGGTGTTGCCAGCTGTCGGCGGGGGAGCTGATTCGTCGTCAAGGCATCTATATCTGCAATAGTGTTGTGTTCATCTAGCAGCCCGACCATTCTTGCACCGTCCACAAACGCTTTTGCAACGCCTTGTGCGTTGATTTCCTCCACGCCAAACTCTCGCATTAGCATTACGTCCAGCATCTGTACCGGTAGTTCACGAGAACGAAACTTTCGACATAGCTGGGTGAAAAGGGGAGGAGTAAGGAAGGCCTCACGGTGAAACATAAGTTCTTCCTGCTTGTCGTAGGCGTGCTTTATGCGTTTAAAGAGCGTTGTCGTCGTCAACATCTCTCGTTTGCTGGTTATCAAGCCGAATTTTACCGCGGAGCCTATTATGGCTTTAAAAGAGCCACTGACTTTCCGGTTCAGCTTTCGAGCAGCGGTTTCTATAGTAGATTTTCCACCAGTGTCGTCCGTGATTTCAGCGAGCTCCCACGCTCCGGTGTAGTTGGTTCGGGGATAGTCTATTAGTTTCGGCATGCTTTGAGTATATATTGTTCACGGGTTCTTGTGCTGCAATAGTAGTGAATATTTTCTGTTAAATTTTAGTAAAAATAAGTTTAAAATATCGGTAATTTATATACTTTTAATTACTATTTATCTCATCTGGTCATGCTGTACAATTATCTCCGTTTGTCGGAGGCAACCTTCGAAGCCTGAGTTTCACACTCTAAAATAAATAACTCAATCTAAGACTAAAGTTCCCTAAGTTTCTTATGATTCATCATCTTTACGCTTCTCCTAGTTTTGACAATAGGCTTATCCCTACTATATTAGTAAATAAAAGTATAAAATGTAATGTTTTTTTTACTTTTAAATATCATTAAACTTTCCGTTATTGGAAAAGAGTCCTAAACAACCCGCTCAATTCAAGAAATGGAATGGGGAAGGAGTCTAACCGGCGTATGAACGAACACGCGGCAAAAATCACCTGAGAGACAGTTGGATGCTTCGATAGCACAACTGAACCTTTCGGGAAACTACGGTAACACCAACACGGTAGTGCATCCGTAGAAAATGTGAACAGACCCGTTAGAAATCGACAGTACCACAGTTAGCAATATGACAAGGCCTGACCATAATCGTCAGATGGTCCTGGCCGCATCACGACGGTGTAACACTCAGGCTACCATCTGCCGACGGGCACACTCAATAGCCAACTAAAGGCAAGCATAATAAGAACCGGTACATGGCTGAGTTTGGTCAGCCACTTTACTGCACTGGAAACTGCGCTCGACGGACAGGTTTTCGAACTACAGTTGGGAGAAAAACGCCGACACAAAGCGAGCTTCATGACCACAAGTCTTGCATTAATACTTAAAGTGGCCTTGTGTACTGCCATTGCTTAGAACGTATTCATTACCTCGTCTATCAGAACCACCGAAAAAACAACTTTTGGAGCTAGATGAGTGTGCAGTAGCTGGAACTTACTACTGGACTAAAAATCGGTTATCTTGTGGAAAAGACACCTTATCTTTTTGTCTTATAATTTATATTATGTTAAGTTGAGTATGTTAAGTTGAGTATTTGAAAATAAACTGATTCCAAAAAAATAGCCCATCCACTTAATGGACGGGCTATCCCCTTCGCAGTAAAACTGACTGCTTACTTTTTATTCAGAGACTGGAGTTTGGCATTCAAACGCTCGGAATCGGCATTACGGCCAAGACGGAAATACACCTTTTGCAGAGACGCGAGCGTGTTACGGTCGTCGGGCTGTAGCACCAGCGCCTTTTCAAAATAAGGAACCGAGGCCTCAAAATACTTTTTACCTTGAGATTCAAACTTCTTACCCGAAACCTGGTAAGTTTTCAAGTCCATCTTACTAGCCTTAGTGTAAGAATCGGCGGCCTTATTATAGTTGTAAACTCCGAGGTTGAACTGCGCGTCAAAATTGTTCGCATCTAACTCAACAGCCTTTTTATAGTCTGCCAGAGCCAGGTCAGCCTTTTTCTGCTGGTCGTACATAGAGCCACGAACTGCATACAAATTAGAATTGGTAGGGTCAGCAGCAATGGATTTGTTGATTTTACCCAACGCGTCTTCTCCTTTACCACTGGCAAGCGACATGTTCAGGTCTTCCAACATAAAAGCCTTATTGGTGGGATACGCAACGAGTGCGTCTTTAATCACCTTCGCGGCTTCTGCTTCGTTTTTCTCCATTTTAGCCATTTGGAGCAGGCGCGAATACAACGTCACCGACTTGTAGTTCATGCCCAACAGCTGATTGTAGCTGGCTTTAGCACTGGCAAAATCCTGCTTAGCTTCTGAAGCATAGGCCGAATACAGGACGGCGGTGGTATCCTGTGGTTTAATTTGGGCAGCCAGTTTGTAGCTGGCAATGGCCTTGTCGTAATCCTTCGCGTTGTAGCTATTCACCGCATCGTTGAAAGCCTGACCGTATAGACCATCCATGCGGGTCACGGCTTGCTTGCCAAACTCGCCCGTCTTGGTGTCCAGTTCCACAGTCTTAGCATACGAATCGAATGCCTTCTGCACGCCTTCGCCGGGCTGCAGCTGCTTGCTGTAGATGGGACTCTCCACCATGCCCTGATAGATTTCACCACGGGTAAACCAGGTTTTGGCTTTGCCCATGGTTTTTTCATTTACAATGGCCTTGTCAATATCCACACGGGCTTTGTCGAGCAGGCCGGTGCGCTGATTCAGGATGGCATTGGTTACGGCCGAAGTTTGCGCCGAAACCATCGAGGGCAAGCCGGCCGCCAGCACGACAGCAGCGGCAAGCGTCAAAAAAGTCTTCTTCATATAATCGGGAATATGCCCTGAATACTATGTGGCAGGCGTTTTTTGCCTGTCCAGCTACGCTATTCACAGCGGAGAAAAAAGAAAATATACGTGAGCAGAAAAATGTGCGTCCTTTTCAAAAACGAATGACTTCGGTCTTGGGTTCGCCAAAAATAAACGGGGCGGCCCAAATGGACCGCCCCGCTCCTATTCAGTTATTATGCCAAATCAGCTTCTTCAGCGGCGTCGGCTTCTGAAAGGCCGATTGCCGGTTCATCGGGCACAGCACTAACGGCTCCGTCAACGGCTACAAAACCTTCGGTTTCCGTCGTGACCAAAGTGACTTCGGTTTCCTCTTCCTTCTCATCGGCCGCCACTTTGGCTACAGAGGAGATTTCGTCATTCGCGCTGATTTTAATCAGTCGCACACCCTGCGTGGCGCGACCAATGGTGCGCAAGTCGCTCATTCGCAAGCGGATGGTAATGCCTGATTTGTTGATAATCATCAGGTCGTCCGTATCATTCACGTCCTTGATGGCCACCAGGTTACCGGTCTTATCGGTAATCTTCATGGCCCGCACGCCTTTGCCACCGCGCTTGGTTACGCGGAACTCATCGAGCGAGCTGCGCTTGCCGTAACCATTTTCGCTTACTACTAGCAGCTCCTGGGTGGGGTCGGCCAGGCAAACCATGCCCACTACCCGGTTGCCTTCAACCCCATCGAGGTTGATGCCGCGCACGCCGGCCGCGGCACGACCCATGGAACGCACCTGGCTTTCGTTGAAACGAACCGCGCGGCCCGAACGCAGAGCCAGCACTACTTCCGAGTTCGGAGCGAGCAGCTGCACGTCCAGAATCCGGTCGCCTTCGTTGATGGTGATGGCGTTGATACCGGCGGTGCGGGGGCGCGAATACGCCTCCAGCGGGGTTTTCTTCACCGTGCCCTGCTCGGTGCAGAACATGAGGAAGGTGTTTTCGAGGTAGTCCGGGTCTTTCAGCCCGCGCACGTTGAGCACGGAACGCACCTTGTCTTCCCGCGGAATCTCGATAAGATTCTGGATGGGCAGGCCTTTGGTGGCCTTCCCTCCTTCCGGCACTTCGTACACCTTCAGCCAGAATACCCGGCCCAACTCGGTGAAGAACAGCAGGTACTCGTGGGTGGTGGCTACGAACAAATGTTCGGTGAAGTCATCCTTCTTGGAAATGGCACCACGCGAACCCGCGCCGCCGCGGCCCTGGGCGCGATACTCGTCCAGATTGGTCCGCTTGATGTAGCCCTCACGCGAGATGGTGATGACCATGGCCTCATCGGCAATCATGTCCTCCGTCGAGAAATCACCACCGATGTAGTTGATTTCCGTGCGGCGAGCGTCGCCGTACCGCTCCCGGATATCGAGAAGCTCGGTTTTGATGATGCCGCGCTGCAACTCCTCCGATGCCAGCACGGCATTCAGGTGGTCGACGAGCTTCATCAGCTCGTTGTACTCAGCCACGATTTTGTCGCGCTCGAGACCGGTAAGGCGCTGCAAACGCATATCAAGGATGGCGCGGGCCTGTACTTCGCTCAAGGCGAAGCGCTCGATGAGCTGGCCACGGGCCACCTCGGGGTCGCGCGAGCCGCGGATGAGGGCAATCACCTCATCGAGGTGGTCGAGCGCAATCAATAGACCTTCCAGAATGTGGGCGCGCTTCAGGGCTTCGGCCAGCTCGTAGCGGGTACGGCGCACGATAACCTCGGCGCGGTGCTCCACAAAATACTGGATGAGCTGCTGGAGGTTCAGCGTCATCGGGCGGCCTTTTACCAGGCACACGTTGTTGACACCGAACGAGCTTTGCAGCTGCGTGTAGCGGTACAGGTTGTTGAGGACCACGCTGGGCATGGCATCGCGCTTGAGGTCGTAGACAATGCGCATACCGTCGCGGTCCGACTCGTCGCGCATGTCCGAAATACCCTCAATCTTCTTGTCGTTGATGAGCGCGGCGGTTTTCTCAATCATCGACGCCTTGTTCACCATGTAGGGAATCTCGGTGACGACGATTTGCTCCTTACCGGTTTTGCTGGTTTCGAACGTCGCCTTGGCGCGCATCACGACGCGGCCGCGGCCGGTTTCGAAGGCCTGCTTCACGCCCTCGTAGCCGTAGATGATACCGCCGGTGGGGAAGTCGGGAGCCGTGACGTACTGCATGAGCTCGGCCACCGTGATGTCGGGGTTTTCGAGATAGGCAATAATGCCGCTCACGACCTCCGTCATGTTGTGGGGAGCCATGTTGGTGGCCATGCCCACGGCAATACCCGACGTGCCGTTTACCAGCAGGTTGGGGAATTTGGCGGGCATTACGCTGGGCTCTTCCAGCGAGTCGTCGAAGTTGGGCTGGAAGTCGACGGTGTCCTTGTCGAGGTCACCCAGCATTTCGTCGGCAATGCGCTTGAGGCGGGCCTCGGTGTAACGCATGGCGGCCGGTGAGTCGCCATCGACGGAACCGAAGTTGCCCTGGCCGTCAACCAACGGATAGCGCAGGCTCCAGTCCTGGGCCATGCGCACCATGGTGTCGTACACCGAGGAGTCGCCGTGCGGGTGATATTTACCCAACACTTCGCCCACGATACGGGCCGATTTTTTGTAGGATTTGTTGTAGCCCACGCCCAGCTCGCTCATGCCGTAGAGCACGCGCCGGTGCACTGGCTTCAGGCCGTCGCGGACATCGGGCAGGGCCCGGGAGATGATAACCGACATCGAGTAGTCGATGTAGGCGCCCCGCATCTCGTCTTCGATGTTTATCGGAATGATTTTTTCGCCTTCCGCCATTGAGGGGGTTGATAGGCAGCTTAAAAAAACCCAAACGAGGGGGTTTTCAGCCGCACGGTGAATGGTTCTTTATATACGTGCGAAGATACAACAAAAAGGCCGCAACGACAAGCGCTGCGGCCTTATATGAGGTTCAACCGTTCCCCGTTTTGAGGTCCTGACTTCGGATATTTTTGAAACAACTCCCTCAGAATACCAAACAAAAAGCACGCGGACAGGTAGCGGCGAAAGGCTATTTGAGCGACTTGCTCTTATCCTGCGGATTGGTGCCCGACTTGGGATTATGGGTCTTGATTTTTTGGCCGATAGCCGGGTTCTGCATCTTCCAGAGCGGCTGGCCGCGGTAGCGCTGGCCGCTGTGCATATGCACCTTGCGCACATGGCAGGTTTCGATGGGGCAGGTACGGCAGCCCACGGCCACGAACAGCAGCAAACAGGGAACCAGGCGGAGGAGCAGCTTCATGCGGGCAAAGGTAAGCAGGCGAGACAACGGAGGAGAAATAGCGGTAGAACGCGGGCTCCTCCCCTTTTAAGCAGTCGTTCAAAAGCAAACGGGTTATTAGTTGGTCGTTGTTAGTTGTTAGTCAGCCGATTACCACCATACTAACAACTAACAACTTAGTCGATACCGTCCCACTCGGCCAGGAAACGCGCGACGTAGGTTTCCATGAAATCATGCCGCGACTGCGCCACCTGGCGGGCGGCATCGGTATGCAGCCGGTCCTTGAGGTGCAGCAGCTTTTCGTAGAAATGGTTGAGTGTGGGCGCGGTATTCTGCTGGTAGCTGGCAAAGCTGTCGTGGACCACGGGAGCCACGGCGGAGTCGTGCAGCGGGCGGCCCTTGTGCCCACCATAGGCGAAGGCCCGCGCGATACCGATGGCCCCAATGGCATCGAGCCGGTCGGCATCCTGCACCAACGCGGCTTCTACCGACGAAACGGGCGTTTCAACGCCTAAGCCCTTGAAAGAAACCTCCCGAATAATGGTTTCGACACGGCCAATGAGGGTTTCGGGCGCGTGCTGACCGCGCAGCCACTCGCGGGCGGCGCGGGGACCGGCCTCGTAGTCGCCGCCGTGAAATTTCCAGTCGGCGATGTCGTGCAGCAGCGCGGCCAGCTCGGTTACTTCCTGGTCGGCTTCGAGGGCGGCGGTGGCCAGCCGGCGCGCCATGAGCCACACCCGACGAATGTGCGCCCAGTCGTGGCCACTGCCTTCATCGGCAAATTTCTGTTCGATGAAGGCAGCAGTGGCGGTGATTAAATTCGAATTCATGCGTAGTTGAAGGCGTGGATTTTCAGGTTGGGAAAAGAACAAAAAAACGGCTGCTACCCAGGGTAGCAGCCGCCAGCGGGGCAGGCAAAAGTAGCGGCCTACTGCTGCACATTCAGCGACCAATCGTAGGTCAGGTAATTCAACGTCGCGTCGGGCTTGATTTTCTGGGTGGCGTAGCGGTTGATAAAATCCTGCACCGAGGTGCTGCCATTTTTGGTGAAATCCTTGGGGTAGAAGTTAAAAATGGACGACACCTGCGGCTTGTCGGGCGGCGTGAGCTTGTTTTTGGCGGGGTTGTTCACAAAATCCCGGCCCTGGGAATCCAGCTGCTCATTGAGGCGGGGGCCGGTGAAGGCTTCGTTGCGCAAACGCGGGCACGACATGGCGGCGCACACCAGCGCGACGTGAATGCGATTATCGTCGAATTTCTTGCGGATAATACGGTGCTCGATGTCATTGAGCGAGTACCGGGTATCGGCCAGCTTGATGAAGTGCTGGTCCCAGGGCGTATTCACGAAAATCTTGTCGCCGCCCAGGTCCTTGATGCTTTTGACCGGGTAGCCGCGGATGATGCGCTGCACCGTAAAGGCATTGTAGGCGTTAATCCAATACGCGAGGCGGTCGGTTTCGGTCCAGCTGCTACTGGGCAAATGGGCCGACAACTCCTGCAGGTAAGCGTTCAGGGCCAGGCTATCGGCTTGCAAGGATTTATAGTTGACCAAGCCCTGGTCGTTCACGTATTTTTTCAACAGGCCGTCCCAGGCCGCGTGCGTCAGGGGCGGCGCATCGGTCTTCGCTTTGGGGTCAAGCGGAATGAGGTAGCGCACATAGCCGCACCCGCCAAAGCTGGTAGTCAGACAAAACAACAGACCACACAAGGCCAAACGGGAAAATACACGCATCAGCGAAAAATAAAGTACGGTGGAGTAAGCTGACTGCGGAAGTGAAAAAGCCGGCAGCATGGTCCACATCAGCAGCAGGGCAGATACGCAGCCCCCAGATGTGAAGTTTGACCCAGACCAGGTACGCATCGCCGCTCCGGCGCGAATTCGGCCGACAGCCGCTCCCGCGCCAACCAGCTGTTCAGGCAATGACCGGGGCGCGCTCAAATGGCCTGGTACGGTCGAACAGGTAGCGGTACGTGGCGTGGGTGCGCCAGATACTGCCCCCGAGGGCTTCGGCTACGCGCATCATTTTGGGGTTGAAGTCCCCAATCCAGTTCATCACGAAGTCCTGATAATGCACCTTGGCAACATCCTGCACGGTGTTGCAAACGGTGAGAATGAAGGCCGTTTCCAGCCCTTTGCCCTGGTGGGCCGGCACGATGCCAAACGCAATGCCGGTGAACGTGCGCACCGCCCCCCGCCAGCGGTACCAGGCAAATTTGAGCTTGCCCCACCAGTTCAGATTGCCATCAACGTAGCGAAAAAGCTCATTTAGCTCGGGCAGCGCGATAAAAAAGCCCACCGCCTCCCCCTTGAAATACGCGAACCAGCAGACCTGCTCATCGATGATGGGCCGCAGCTTTTTCATAATCTGGGCCGATTGCGCGGGCTGCATTTCCTTCACCCCGTCGTGCTTCACCCAGGCTTTGTTGTATACCTGCCGAAAGTCTTCGGTGTACTTGGCCAGGTTAGCCAGGCGCAGGTGCTCAAAACTGTAATCCGGGTTGTTGAACAGCACCTGCGCCTTCTGCTGGTAGGCCGGCGACAAGGGCGCGGCCACCGTGCGGAAATACGTGTACTGATTGAAATAACGACCGAACCCGTAGGCTTCGAGGAGGCGTCCGTAGTAGGGTGGGTTGTAGTTCTGACCGTAGAGCGGCGGCCCGAAATTATCGAGCAGGACTCCCCACCACTGGTCGCGGTCGCCGAAATTGATGGGGCCGTCCATGGCTTCCATCCCCTGGGTGGTGAGCCAGGCGCGGCAGGCATCGAGCAGCATATTGGCGGCGGGCTGGCTATCGATGCACTCGAAAAAGCCCATGCCTCCGGTGGGCTGAGCAAAAGTATGGGCGGTGTGCTCGTTCACAAAAGCGGCCACGCGGCCCAGGGTTTGACCTGCATTGCCCACTAAAAGCCAGCGGCAAAGGTCGCCATGACGAAAATACTTGTTCTTTTGTCGGTCGAACACGGCTTCCAGGTCTTTATCCAGGGGCCGTACGTAGTTGACATCCGCAGCATACAGGCGCACCGGAAATTGTAGAAATTCCCGGGCCTGGGTTGGGGTTTCAACCTGCACTAAACGCATACACTTTAAAATAAGAAACCAAAGAATTCAGAATGGAACAGCAAGGTAACAGCCCCAACGGGGCCATCTGACGATTGGAGAGGTATCCGCTCTGCATCAAGGGCGAAACCGCTCGCTGGCAAGTACAATTCCTTATCTTCCTTTAACTTACAGGCAGAATGTTTTCCCGCTATATTATCACGCTGGCCCTGCTGCTTCCGCTGGGCAGCCCCCTATCGCAGGCCGTTGCACAGGTGCCGCAAACTACTATCCCCGCCGACACCATCCACAAATTTCAAAACCCCACCGGGGTTTCCTCAGGCACCCGGAAACCGTTTTATCGCAGCAAACTGTTTCGGGCCAGTGTGGTGCCGGCCGTGCTCATTGGCTACGGCATCAGCACCATCAACGGCCACGGATTCTACTCCTCCTACGATGCCCACCGTGATATCACCCGGGCATTTGGGCCCGGCCCCCACACCCGGGTCGATGATTTTCTGCAATTCGTGCCCTATTTTGAATTAGGCGGTGTGCTCCTGGCTGGGGTCGAGAGCCATAACGACCGGGTGAACCTGGGGCTGGTCATTCTCAAAAGTGAGGCTATTATGCTGGCCAGCGTCTACACGGTAAAGATGCTGACCCGAATTGACCGCCCCAGCGGGGCCGCAACGGCCTTTCCGTCGGGGCACACGGCACAGGCGTTTATGGCCGCCAGCATTGTCCACACCGAGCTGCGCGACAAAAGCCAGTGGTATGGTATTGGGGCCTACGCCGTTGCGACCAGCGTGGCCGCCCTGCGTATGGTGAACGAAAAACACTGGCAGTCTGATGTGCTGGCCGGAGCCGGCTTCGGCATCCTGTCGGCCCACCTGGCCTATCTCAGCCACCGCAACCGCTGGGGCCGCAAGCCCATTGGCCGCGATGTCGGAATGGTGCCTATCTGGAGCCCAAGCGGGGGCACAGGTGTCAGCCTGAGCTGGCGACCCCGTTAAAGCTCTGCGAACGAAAACGCCCCGGCTGCACTAGGTGCGGCCGGGGCGTTTTGCCCGAATGGCATCGAGGGCGAACGGGCTTTACTCCCGCACCACGCGCCGCATTACCGTGCCTCCCGTGGCGTACTGCACGCGCAGGTTGTACACGCCAACGGGCAGAGCCGTCATATCAAAGCTGAGCTGGGAGGTGGCGGAGCTAACCGACCGGGTTAGCACGCAGCGGCCCAGGGCGTCATACAGCTCCACGCGCTCGGGGCGGGCGGTGGCGTCGAGGCGCAGGTGCAGCTGGTCGTGGGCGGGCACGGGCCAGGCGTCGGTGCGCGGCGCGTTTGCGCCGGCCGTGGCGCGCAGCACGTTGGCGTCGCGCAAGCGAACCAATGCCAGGTGAGCTACCCCCGCCCCCACCTCGCTGAACTGACCGCCCACCAGCAGCCGCCCGTCGGGCTGCACGGCCAAGGCAAATACCGTACTGTTGGGGGTGAGGCTGCCGTCAAGCGAAAAGTCGTAGCGCCCATCGGGCAGCAGCCGGGCCAGACTCTGGCTCCCAATCCCGACACCACTGAAAGCGCCCCCGACCAGCACCCGGCCGTTGGGCTGCAGCGCGGCCGCCAGCACCGTTACATTGGTTGCCGACAATCCCGAAACGAAAGCCGGGTCGACCGCGCCCGTGCTCGAGAGCCGGGCCACCGACCGGGTGGTTAGCCCTCCCAAGCCGGTGAAATTCCCGAATGCCAGCAGCCGGCCATCCGGATAGCGGCTCAGTCCGTTGATGCTGAAAGGCTGCCCGGCCGCGGGGCCAGCCGGCCCCACAAAACTCGCATCCAGATTGCCGTTGGGCAGCAGGCGCTGCACCACGGGCTGGCTGAGGTCGGTGCTGCCCACAACGAGACTACCGGAGGGCTCTGCCAGCAGGGCCACCGGAACTAAGCCCGCGGGCGGCTGAAAGCTGGTATCGGACGCGCCATTCGGCAGCAAACGTAAAAAGCGCTGAAAAGCCCCGCCGCTGGAAAGCTGCATCCCGCCCGCGAGCACCACTGTCCCGTTAGGTTGCAGCGCGATGGCAGAGACTGAATTAACATTGAATGTGGGGGAAGCAAACAACGCCGGCACAAAAGCCGGGTCGGGGGCACCAGAAGCCAGCAGGCGGCCCAGCGATGGGGCACTCATCCCCCCGAGGGTGTTGAAGCGTCCGGCGACCAACAGCTTCCCAGGAGTGAAAAAGAAATCCGACCATAAAGATGGCTACCAATTCTTCTAACCAGCCCTCGCCCATTGCCAAAATGGCCTAAACGCAAAACAGGTTTCCTCCACTTAAGGAAGAAACCTGTGCTGCTAACGTATGCTGAGCCGCCTGTCGGAACCCACCCATCCCACCGAAACACTCGGTAAACACTAAATTATCAGCCGCTTACCTCACTGGTAGCGGCTGCTTTATTTTAACGGGGGGCGTGAGAGGGGGCGTTTTCGTCCAGATGCCTCCGAACCTCCCCCTTATCGAAGCCCAGCGACTCAATAACTTCCCACAGCCGCTCAACCGTCACATCGGGCGCAGTGGGCAAATAAGTAGAGAGGTAACCACGGACGCGCCATAACTCGGTGATGTCGGCCGTGTCCAGCGGATAGGGCCGCCGGTGCCTGTTATCCGAGTGCAGCAACACTTCCGAATCCAGGTCGGTAATCCGCTGCCGGATGCGTTTCAGCATCACGCTTTCCGTTGTCACCACTACATACATATCATCTGGCACCAATAGCCGCCAGTTATCGACGTAGGAGCACACCACAATATCCCGATGGTTCAGCGTGGGCTCCATGCTGTCGCCGGCCACCTCGAACGCCCGGAATTTGCCGTGCTCGAAACCCGGCACCCGGTAGCGCGGCAGGTCCTGCACAAATACTGCTTCGTTGTGCTGCACCGCATAACCAGCCTGCGCGTGGATGGGCACCAATTCCAGGTTGTCATTACCGTCCTTATCCACCGTGATGGCCAGAACCTTACCACTATTAACCACCGGAAGGCCCCTGACTGACACCGCCCGGCTTGAAGTTGCGACAGCCGTGCCTGCTTCACTACGCAGCATCGGGCCATCACCCAGGGTCAACCAGTCGCTCGATACGTCGGGAAACGACCGCAGCATATCTACAAGTGTGGGAAAACTAGGCTCCGTGCCCTGCAAGATTTTGTACATCTTGCTATTGGTCGCATACCCCAGTTTCTGCGCTACACTGTTGGCATTCAAACCGTAATGGTCCAACATAACCTGTATGCGGGAAGTAACAGTGACTTCATTGCTCATATCTGTAGGTATTAAGACAGACAATACACACAAAACTATGCGTATTATTGTGGGTTAGAAGTCCAGATTAGAAGCTCCAAATGTACTTAATTACCTACATAATACCTACAACTATGGCAAAAGAACCCAAAGAAAGAACTGTGTTGCAGCGGGTGCTCGATACCCTACCCCGCAACCACACCGCCCTGCGTGATGCCCAGACAACCCTGGCGGGGAAAGGAACCGAGGTTACGCGCGGTGCCCTCTACGAAGTAGTGAAGGGTCGCAGCAAGAACCCGGAACTGATTGAGGCCATTCTCGATGCCGCCGAAGCCAGCAAGGCCCGAGCCGCCGCACTAGCAGCCCGCGCCGAGAAACTAGCCGAGGCGTAGCCATGCAGCCCGCCTACATCGTCCCGGCGGCCGAGTGGGACACCCTCACCGCCCGCCTCACCCGCCTCGAAGCCGCCGAGCAGGCCCGCACTGTGGCCAGCACCTCCCCACCCGACGAGGTCCTGAGCACCCGCGCCGCGTCCGATTACATCGGCCTGAGCATTGATGCCCTACTACGCGCCCGCCGCGCCGGCCGCATTGCCGGCGTGCGCCTCAAAGAAAAGGACTGGGGTTTCCGCCGCTCCGTGCTTGATAAGTACCCCCGCCGCTACCACCGCGCCGCCGCATGAGCCAGGTCGTGATTTCTCTTTTTGACCACTCCGGCCGCTTCGTCGAGCCGTGGGCCGCCGCCGGCTACACCTGCTATTGTGTGGACGTGCAGCACCCCGCCGGCGAAACCTGGATGGGCAATGTCTGCCTCGTCGGCGGCGACGTGCGCCACTTCACCCCGCCCCCCGGCCCCATCGCATTCGTGGCCGCTTTCCCACCCTGTACCGACCTGAGCAACGCCGGCGCGCACCTGTTCCGGGTGAAAGGCTTGCGGGCGCTGGCCGCCGCCCTTGACCTGGTGGGCACCGCCGCCGACCTCTGCGAACGCCTGGGCGCACCCTACTTCATCGAAAACCCCAAAGGCCAGCTGCGCCACTACTGGCGGGAGCCGGAGCACCGGTTCAGCCCCTGCGAATACGCCGGCTGGCTCGCCAATCCCACCGATGAAGCCTACACCAAGCACACCTGCCTGTGGACCGGCAACGGCTTTCGAATGCCGGAGAAACGCCCCGTTTTCCCCATTCATGGCTCCATGGTCGACAAAGTGTCCGGCTCAAAAAACCGCGCCAATATCCGCAGCCTCACCCCGCGAGGGTTCGCCGCCGCAGTATTCACCACCCACCACCAGACCCTCCCAACCCAGTGAGCACCGAACTTACCCCCATTGTCGGGCCCCAGGCCCATAAATCCCTTCTCACCATCCAGAAGGCCACCGTCAAAAAGCAGTTGCTGGCCGCCGAGTTCAGCGAGCAGCTGGACCTGCAGAGTAAGCCCCGCGAGTTTACGATGCAGGGCACCGAACTCGTGCATCCCGCCCTCGAACGATGCTTTGCCCGACTCGTCCCGCATTTCTGCCTCCTGACCGAGCAGTTGAGCGAGAGCGCCGACTTCTGGCCCAGCGACGAAGCCACCGACCCGATGCCCGAGCACTTCGAAACCTACGGCGTCACCGGCCTCATTATCGGCAAGAAAGACGGCGTGACCCTCATGGGATTCCGCAAGCTCGAAAGCGGCAAGGTCCTCAACCTGACCGGCCAGTACGTCAGCTTCGCCGAGCAGTCCGAGGAGTTCGAGGAATCCGACGCCTGGTACTACCCCCACACCGACGAACTAAAAACGCTGGTAGAAGAAGCCCTGGCTGAGATTGACGCGGCCCTGCGCGGCAAGTGCAGCGAGGCCGGCCGCCAGCTCGAGATGTTCCAGCAGGAACCGGAGCAACCAGCGCAGCAAGACCAGGAGCAGCTAAAGGAGCAGGTAATAGTCGAGCTGAGCGAGGTAGCCAAAGCAGCAGCTCCCAAGCGCAAAGCCAAACGCAACCCAGCGGAGTAGTGAGCCAGCACCTTGAATTACGTCAGCCACACCCGCGCCGCCCACGAGCACCTACGCCGGCAGCCCGAAGCCCGCCCCCACCACGTCAGCTTGTACTGGGCGCTATTCTTCGCGTGGAATAGCGCCCGGTTTCCGGCAGCCCTCCCCCTCGAACGCGACGAACTTATGGCCGCCGCCCACATCGGCAACAAGGACACGCTCACGGCCACCATCCGAGCCCTCGAATCATTCGGGATGCTTCAATACAAACCCAGCCGGAGCATCGGCGGCAGCTGCGTGGTGATGGCCAGTCTGGGCGGGCAGGTTACCCCAGAACTGGGGCAACCGGAGGCCGAAGGTTCTCCCACTTCTGGGGTAACCGAAACCAGCGAGGCTACCCCAGAAGTGGGGGAACCAGTTACTCCAGAAGTAGGGCAACCAAAGCCCGAGGTTACCCCAGAACTGGGGGAACACTCCTTATTATATAAAACAGTTGATGTAAACAGTAATGTAAACGTCGGCGCACCACCGAAAAAAAACAAGGAGGAAGGTCCAGCAGGCGATGGGCTTTCAAGTGCGGAAGTCCTCGACGAAACCGCCCCACCTGACGGTGCAGTACCAACCCCAGGCGCAGCCCCAAAAAAGAAAGTTGCGCCAAAGAAAATGCGAATCAAGCATTCCGAAGGGGTGCGGGCCGAAACCATCGGAGCAGCTGCCACCGCCGGCCCCGCCGAGCCTCGACGCCGGGGCGGCCGGCCGCAGCGCCCCGAAACCACCTTCCAGGAATCGGCCATTTTCGACAAAGCCAAGTTCACCGCCGCCTTCACCGGCACCGACTACGCCCTGGCCGACCTCAACCACTACCACGAGGCCGTCAACCTCTGGCGCGACAAGCAAACCGGCGAACCACCCCGCCGCACCGATTGGGTAGCCACCGCCAAACGATTCATGTTCAACGATGCAACCGATAACCGCCTCAAACTCGCTCCAGGTGTCCAGCGCCACGAGCCAGGAACCAGCGAAAACTCCGGAATCCCATCTACTGGCTACCGTTCAAGCCGCTGGGATTAGGGACCTGGCCCGCGCTACCACGCCCGAAGTCCGTGAACTACTGGCCGAAATGTCCTTCGGCCTCACCAAACAGGTTGCCCTGGCCGCCCCCAAGATTTTCCAACTCAACAGCCGCCTCGGTGAGCAGGCGGTGGTGAAGCTGCTGGTGGCCGTGCTCCGGGCCTTCGTCGATTCGCTCCGCGTCAAAGACAAGCCCGATGCCACCGACCTCATGGAACTGGCCGAAACGCTGGCCCAGACCTACACCCACGATAGCATCAAGGACATTATGCTCGCCCTGAAGGAAGCCCGCACCAGCGGCCACAATTTCTTTCAGGCCCTCGATATCAGCACCGTATTCGCCATCATCATCAGGTATTTCGAAGCCAAAGCCCACTACCTCGAACAACGCCACCTCGACCGCAAAGCCAACGGGGCCAGCCAGCAGGCCACCGATGTGAAGCTACTCGGCGATGCCGCCCCCCGGATGCTCGAAAACGTGGCCCAGCAAATTGACGACGACCACCCCAACGCCGCCGCCCTGCGCGAAAAGCTCAGCATCACCAACGCCAAAGCCCGCCGCGGCCTCATCACCCCCCAACAGGCCCAGCAGCAGCGCGCCGAGGTCCGAAAAGCCACTCAGCGCAAGGCCCGCCCCGACTGGAAAGCTAACCCCGAAGCCCAGCGACTCATCGACCAGCGCCACGCCGCCGAGAACCGCCAGCTGATGGACCAATACCGCCCACCTAGCCAGTAGCCCCATGCCAGACCCACGCACCACCGAAGAACTATGGACCAGCTACGATGCCCTGATGCGCCGGGGCGGTACGCTGACCACGGCCGAGAAGGCCGAGCTGCAGCAACTACGCGCCTCGCTGATACTGGCCGGCATCGTCACCGAAGGAGACTTTTAGCCCCGGTACCATGAGCACCACCACCTACTACCGCGCCCGCTGCGGCAGCCTCTACCGCGTCACTCACACGCCCGCCAGAGCCGCCACCAAAGATGCCCACGCAAGGCCCGCCAGCACCATGCAGGCCCGCCGCAGTACCTACGCCACCACCTTCAGTCCCGAATACCCCACCACCAGCGCCGAAGTAGCCAGAATGGTTAGCTACGGTGCATTTACCGAAGTATCCAAGCCATGAAGCACGTAACCAAAGCCACCCGCCCGCTCACCGAGGCCGAGCAGATGACCGCTGACATCCTCACCTACCTCGATACCCACGGCTTCAGCGCCTGGGCCCAACCAAACCGCGGCGAGTACGACCCCAAAACCAACAAGTGGCGCCCGCATCCCAACAGCCGCCGGGGGGTAGCGGACATTCTAGGCTTCCGTCTTTCAGATGCCAAATTCCTGGCCGTCGAAGTTAAAGCTGGCACCGACCGACCACGCCCCGAGCAAACCCAATTCCTCAACGAGTTGCAAGCCGCCGGCGGCCTGGCCTTTATCGCCTACAGCTTCGCCGGCTTCGTCCAGTCGTTCCAGCGGCGCGGGCTTCACACCCTGACCACCGTAGCGGCCCCAGTTCCGCCCGGCCCCCTCACTACCTACGACGAGCCCGCCCCCTACACCACCCGCAGCTCATGACCCCGCACGAACAACAACACCTCGACGAGCTGATGGACCACTTCGACTTTGCCCGCGTCGCCCACGCCATGCGGGCCCTGCAGTGGCGCTGGGCCTCCGCCTATAACAGCATACCCAACGAACCCCATATTCGCGCCACCGTGCGCAGCTACGCCCGGCAATTCATCCAACAGGCCCGTATCAACACCGGCCACCAACCCGGCCGCGGCTTCATCGGCACCGGTGGCTTCCACATCGAAGCCTTCAGCGAAGCCGGCACCCTCACCGGCCTCTACGCCCGCTTCACCCTCAACGAGTACAGCACCATAGTATGAGAAACATTCCCACTCTCACCACCTACTTCAACAGCAAACACACTAACGGCACTAACCATAGAGGTTCGAATCATTCAAGTTGTGCGGGATTTACATAGCTTCGCCGCACCACTTTTAAATCTACCTAAACCTTGTCCGCCAAGCTCCTTCCTTCCGACCCCAACCACCGCTCCATCCTGGCCCAACTAAACGAGTCCCTCAAGCTGGCCACCAACCTCTACGCTTCGGTCTGCTTCTGGAGCATCGGGCCCGGTGTGCTCAGCCACCACCTCGAAAGAGTATTGGCCCAGCCCAGCTCCTTTTGCATCGCTGACATTCATTGCCCCACCAATGTCGATAAGCTGGCGCAGTTTCATGCGTTAGGCGTTACCAAACTCTACTTATTTTTCAAAGAAATTCAGCCGAAGAAGCTCGAAGCCCACTTGCAGCGCCACCTGCTCCACACCAAAATGCTGCTTATCGACCTGCCCGATAATCGGGCCGAGCTGTGGGTAGGCAGCCACAATTTTACCAAGCAGGCCCTGAAGGGCATCAATCGTGAAGCTACCCTGGTCATCCCTTGTTATAAGGACGATGTACTGTACACCCAAGCGCAGCGATATTTCAGTAGCATCCTCCAGGACCCCAATTGTCGTCAGTTCGACCCCAACCTGCTCGATACTTACAAAGAGCTTCAGGGCTTGCCCAAAGAAGAGGTGGAGTCCGGCCCTTACGTACTACCGTTGGCTTGGGATTCTACCGAGTGGCCGGCGCCGGCCACGCTTGCCCAGCAGCTAATTCTATTGGTTGGACACAACCCCGACGAAAAGCGCCAATTCTCCGCTATTGGTGATGATGTACCCCTCGCCATTCGGGCGTACGACCTGGCCACCGGCCACATCAGCTATTTCTCGGCAACTTCCTACGGGGCAAATTATATCGACCCCAACGACCCTGGTTCCTACGAAATTCAGTTCAGTCAGCGTCACCTGGCCGTGCGCAACCATACCCAGCTGCCATTCATCGCGCCCGTTGGGCAAGAACATGCCCACGAAACCCTGCGTAAGTTTCGCTACCACGTTTCCATTCGCATTCTCGACGAGCTGCCTGCCGATTTACAATTTGCCGATGACGCTGCCCCTGCAGAGGCCAAGTGGCAAGCCGACTCCGATACAAATACCCTCCTTGCCCAGACAGATATTCGGAGTGACTCGGCCGATGCACCTGGCACTTATTATCGCATCGCATCAGCCCGCAACCCGGCGCAGAAGCCAAGAGCTACCGATGGTATTGCTTCTACAGCCAGCTCCCCTGAAGCAGTAGCGCAGGCCGCCAAAGCCCGCGTAGCAAATTGGCTAGAGCATGCCCGTCATCGTCGCTTTCGTACGGCTCCAACCGAGCCCAAGGCCCTTCGGGTAAAATTCTTCCACGAGGATGAATTCAAGCACTTACCCGATGCCTTCGCTGCCCTCGACCAAGAGTTCCAGCCCGAAAACCTGCCTACTCTGCGAGCCGAATTTGAACAGCCCTTGCGTGATGTCTACTACCGTAACGACGCCCAACACTTCCAGGCACCCGACTCCACCCAGGGCCCGCAGGTAAGCAAGCTACTTAAGCGTTACCGCCTTAAATAGGCAAGGCACTATAAGTGAGCACTATTTACAGATTTCTTAAGCAATATTTGCCGACCCGCGCCTCGACCTGCGCCCTTCCGTGGTGGGCGGCGAAGACGTCATCGGTAACGCTTACGAATACCTCATTTCCCGCTTCGCCGCCGATGCCGGCAAGAAGGGCGGCGAGTTCTACACCCCTGGCGAGGTGGCCGAACTGCTGGCCCGCCTGCTCAACCCCCAGCCCGGCGCTCGCATCTGCGACCCTACCTGTGGCTCTGGCTCCCTGCTCATCAAGATGGCCCGCCAGGTAGGCTCGCGCAACGTGGCCCTCTACGGCCAGGAAATAAACGGCTCCACCTACGCGCTGTGCCGCATGAACATGTTCCTGCACGGCCTCGACGATGCCCAGATTGAGTGGGGCGATACCCTGCGCAACCCCCGCCTGCTCGACGGCGAAAACCTGCGCCGCTACGACGTGGTGGCCGCCAACCCGCCCTTCTCCCTCGACAAGTGGGGCCACGACGAAGCCGGCCTCGACCGCCACGGCCGCTTCTACCGCGGCCTGCCGCCCAAGAGCAAGGGCGACTACGCCTTCATCCTGCACATGATTGAAACCACCCTCGACGGCCACGGCCAGGCCGGTGTCATCGTGCCCCACGGCGTGCTGTTCCGCGGCGGCACCGAGGGCAAGATTCGCCAGCGCCTCATCGAGGAAAACCTGCTCGATGCCGTCATCGGCCTGCCGGCCAACCTCTTCTTCGGCACCGGCATTCCGGCCGCCATCCTGCTGTTCCGTCGGGGCCGCACCACCGACGACGTGCTCTTCATCGACGCCAGCCGCGACTTCGACGCCGGCAAAAACCAGAACCGCCTCGGCGAGGCCCACATGGCCCGCGTGGTGGAAGCTTACCGCCGCTACGAAACCGAGGAGCGCTACGCCCAGCGCGTCACCCCGGCCCAGATGCTCGAAAACGACTACAGCCTCAATATCCCGCGCTACGTGGATACCCAGGAGGCCGAAAAGGAAATTAGTTTGGTCGATACCCAGCGGGAAATTACCCGGCTGGAAGGCGAACTGGCTACCGTGCGCGGCCAGGTACACACCTACCTGCGCGAGTTGGGCATTAGCGTGGAGGCGTAAGCATGGAGACGATGGAAATGACAACCGCATCAGAAGCCGCCGGGAAGCAAGGCTATAAGCTTACACGCTTCGGGTGGATTCCGGAGGAATGGGAGGTAGTAAAACTTAAAAAGTGCTGCCAACTGATTAAAGACGGCACCCATTTCTCTCCTGTTTCGAAGGATGGCCCCAAGATGTATATAACGTCTAAAAACATCCGAAACGGACATTTGGACTTGGGAAACCTTAGCTATATCTCTGAAGAAGAGCACAGAAGTATTTACTCACGGTGCCCTGTGCAGAAAGGAGATATTCTTCTGACCAAAGACGGTGCTAGCACAGGCAACGTTTGCCAGAACCCTCTTGACGAAGAATTCAGTTTACTGTCAAGCGTGGCGGTTATCCGAGCGGATGAACGTAAGGTTCATAACTCCTATCTACTTCAATTTTTATTGAGCCCTTTAGGAGTAAAAGCTATTGACGACGAGATAGCTGGCCAAGCCATTACCAGAATTACGCTGGATAAAATACAGGCAATACAATTGCCATTGCCTCCTATCGAGGAGCAGGAGCGGATTACGGATTTTCTTAATAGCATCGACAAAAGCGTAAGGCTGCTCACTGGTATCCTCGAATCCAAGCGCACCTACAAGCGCGGCCTTATGCAGCAACTACTGACGGGAAAACGACGGTTTCCCGAGTTTCAGGGGCAGCCGTTGCCGCTGGTTGCCATTGGCGAAATGATAACAGAAAGCCGCGAGTCGCTTCCGGTTTCCAATCCGCACCAGCGTATCACGGTACGCCTGAGCTTGAACGGTGTGGAAGCTCGGGACGTGCGAGGCACTGAATCCGAAGACGCTACTGTCTATTACCTGCGCCGCGCTGGGCAGTTCATTTATGGCAAACAGAATCTGCACAAAGGCGCAATGGGCATCATTCCGGCTAAGTTGGACGGCTTTAGCTCAACCCAGGACATGCCCACCTTTGATTTCGCTGGTACGGTAAACCCGCAGTGGTTTCTATACCTGATGAGCCGGGAAAATTTTTACCTCAACCTCGAAAAAATAGCCACCGGCACCGGTTCCAAACGGATTCAGCCCGCCAGCCTCTTCAAAATCAAGGTCCCGTTTCCCTCCCTGCCCGAACAGCAGCGCATTGCCGCCGTGCTCACCGCCTGCGACCAGGAAATCGAGTTGCTCCAGGCCCAGCTCCGGCAGTGCCAGCAGCAGAAAAAGGGCCTGATGCAGCAGTTGCTCACGGGTCAGCTGCGGGTGCCTGCTATTTAATTTCTTACACTTCTTCTTATCAAGTATGTATTCTCTCTTTCTTCAGCTTCCTGCGGCAGTGCCTAATGCAGATGAAGCATACAAACTTCTTGGGGCCTCATATGCCGATTGGCTAATGGCACTAGGTGGGCTTGCGACCTTTGGGACGCTGATTTATTTATTGGTTTCAAGCAAGGGACAGCAGGAGTCAATAAATGCTATTAGCACTTCTTTGACCGAGCTTACGAAGCATAGCGCTGAACTTACCAAGCAGAGCCAAGAAATGTCGGTAAGAAATCAACTGCAAACGCAGCTTAATAATCTTATGGGTGAACAAGTGGCCATCATGCGACAGATGCACCAAGCAGGAGAGGTGACCAACGAGGCGCATAAGCGCATGATACAACTTGAAGAAGAAAAACGGCGAATTGAATTAGAGCCGGCCTTTGCTTATACAAGTGCTTTGGGTGATGCCAATACCAAAGCGTTAGGCATCAATGTCACCAATTTTGGCAAAGGTGTAGCTATCGTTAATTCTTTAGTTGTACAACAGGGTGGCCGGTATTTTCAGCTTGCTCATAATCAATTTCCATTGCAGTTAGGGCCCGGAGCAGGATTTACAATAGCAGGCGTATGGAATAACGTCTCCTACGAGCGCCTATCGTTCACCCTTGCAATGCGCTACACAGACGTTTTGCAAAACGAATACGAAGTCATCATTGACAATTCGCCAAAAGGTCTTGACATCAAAGCGCCCACATTGATTACACGTGCTAATAATTTGATATCGACATTATAAAGGCGTACCTAACCGATGGTCGTGCTCCCTTGGCACAGCGTCTAGAATCGTGGTGGCACGCAAAGGGCTTCGCGGTGCGCGGCATGACCGCCGATTGGTTCACCAACTACCAATGTCGTTATCAAAATGACTCTGGTGCAGCATAAGACATTATTTCGCAAAGGCATAATCTTGACACAACTGTAATCGTAATGGCCGAGCCTGTCTCCCTCTCCCTCACCAACTTCCTGAACTTTGTCACCAAAACCGGCATCCAGAAGCTACGCTTCGTGGAGCAAGTGAAACGCGACGAGCAATTCGATTTCTACGGCCCGCTGCGCGACCACATCAAGCGCGTCCACAAAACCGACAAGCCCAAAAAGGAGCTTGAAACGGTACTGCAAGGCTTAGCCAACAAGCAAAAAGCGAAGTGCTACCCGCCCGTAGTGAAAGGCTACCAGAAATTCTGGGGCCGCAAGAAGCTGGAGTGGATTCAGCCGCCCAAAGCCATCTGGCAACACGCCGACATCGTGGTGAACGTAGCGCCCGAGTTGGGCCTTGTCATCGATGGTAATGTGCACGTCCTCAAGCTCTATTTCCGCCAGGAACGCCTTACTAAGGAGCGTGTCTGCGCAATCAATCACCTTCTTGAGCAGCAGCTCCGCACCAAGCTCACACCCGAAGTGCAGTTGGGCATCCTGGACATACACCGCTCCAAATTCCTGCCTGCCGTTGCCAACCCCGACTACCAACACCTTCTGGAAGCAGAGGCCGAAATGTTCCGCCGCTATTGGGACAAGCCTTAAAAATAGAAAGATACCTATTGCTTGAGCTGGACCTAATCATAATCAAAGCTGTCAACAAACATGATTACCCCAACAGAACTGCAAATTGAGCAACGCGATGGAAGCATTGAGAAGTTTTCTATAGCTCATGCTAACGAGTACCTACAACAATACCGAGATGAATTTCCTCCTGGAGAGCACGAATACCGCGTTTACAAGCGTAAACCGATTACGGGCTTTTCCATAGTAGTCCAGGAAAAGGAAAACGCTCTTTTTATTACACATGTAAGCTGTGATTCTCTTGATTGCAAGAGAAAAAACATCGTCGTTGAAGCTCTTCGCTTTATTTCTGACCAGCACAGGGTGCCTATTTTCTCTTCGTTAAAAGAGGGCTACTACGACAATAATGAATTAGACCGATTGGTGCCCGACACGATGGGCAAACGATGGGAGAAAATGCTGGAAAGCTACCCCGACCGGGTAAAATTCTGGGAGGATTTGGGGCGCTATGTTTTTCTTCCAAAGCAGGCATAGCTGCAATCGATTGGCTCTGAAACAAGAAAAACGCCCGGCATCTGGGCCGGACGTTTTTCTATCTGTTCCCTCACATGGCAGGGTCAGACTCTGAGCAAAGATATATCAAACACGCAAAAAAGCACCTCACAACAGCAGTATGATACACGGCGACCCCAAAGACCGAGACATCTTGAAGCGCTACATTGAGTCGCTCATTGGCGCCATCGATGCAATCGGGGAGCCTTATGCTGGCCGGCCGTTACCCATTCCAATTATTGAGCAAACCTACCTCGACCTGATTCGTCGGATTAAGGCCAGTCTGATGGGTATTCTAGCCCAATTAAACTACTGGCCCGAACATGGTGAGATGAAAGTCCCAATCTCATTGCTATTTCGTTCCTGCGTTACAGACGTTCTACTACTGCTATACTTAAAGAGTCTAGAGGAGCACGAACCTACTTTCGAAAACGAATTACACGTTCTTGATACTCTATACGTCAAGTTCGTGAAAGGCTTGCTAGATGCAGACCAACTCACGACTACTGAAGATGCGAAGCAAGAAGCATTTAAAAAGCTGTATGCAGATGCGGCTTACTTGATTGAGGAAGTTTCTCCTCTCTTAAAATTCAAGAACAACAAAGCTCTTCGGCATGGTAGTGACGAAGAATTGTTAAAAAAAGGCGGCAAGACTTTGTCAAGTAGCCTTACTACTGAATCACAGTTTGCCTACTTGTCTAAACTGCCGGAATTCAGTTCGTTGTCCAGCCTTTATTGGTTGTACAAGCACTTTTCTCAGCATGAACACTACTCGCACGCTGGTAGTGTAGTTATTCACTTACCGCAATGGTTTGAGTGCTTGCAGTGGTACAAAGCTCTGTATGGCTGCTTTAGAGCGGTACAATTAACCAGCAGCAAAATCGGGGCAACAGACTTGCTTTTAGATGATTTGACCATCAACATGGGGCATATCTATTCTCGCTTGATAGAGCACCAGGAAGACATGGACGCTGATAGCAAGCAGGAGTAACTACTAAATTCTACGATTGTGCCCGCCTCCGCTACCCCCAACCTGCGCGAAGACCACGTTTCCCAGCTCCCGGCCCTGCTGTGGCTGCAGAAGCTCGGCTACACCTATCTCGCCCCCGCGCAGGCCCTGGCCGCCCGGAGTGGGCGCACCGACAACGTGCTCCTCGAAACCGTGCTGCGGGCCCAACTCGCCCGCCTCAACGCCGTGCGCCACCGCGGCCAGCAACAGCCCTTTTCCGACGATACCCTCTCAGCTGCTATCCAGGCCCTGCGCGACCTGCCCGGCCCCCTCGGCTTCGGCCCCGCCACCAACGCCGCCTACGAGCTGCTCACCCTCGGTAAGAGCTTCGAGCAGGTCGTCGACGGTGACCGCAAAAGCTTCTCCCTGCGCTACATCGATTGGCAGCAGCCCGCCAACAACGTCTTCCACGTCACCAGCGAGTTTTCGGTGCAGCGCTCCGGCCTGCCCGATACCTACCGTCCCGACGTGGTGCTCTTTGTTAACGGCATCCCCCTGGCCGTCCTCGAATGCAAGCGTCCCGCCGCCAACATGCTCGACCAGGCCATTGCCCAGCACCTGCGCCAGCAAACCGAAGACGGCATCCGCCCGCTCTACATCTGGTCGCAGCTGCTGCTCGTCGCCGACGGCGACCAGGCCCGCTACGCCACCACCGCCACCCCACCCGAGTTCTGGGCCACCTGGCGCGAGCAGCACCCCAGCCCCGAGGCCCAGGCCGCTTGGGAGCAGCAGCTGCTCACCCTCAAAAACCAGCCCCTGCGCCCCGAGCAGGAATCCGCCATTTTCAGCGGCGACTTCGCCTACGCCCAGGCCCACTTCCGCCAGCTCCGGGCCGCCCCCCAGTTGCCCACCGGCCAGGACCGCGCCCTCTGGAGCCTCTGCCAGCCCCAGCGCCTGCTCGACCTGGCCTTCCACTTCGTGCTCTACGAAGACGGCCTCAAGAAAATAGCCCGCTACCAGCAGTTCTTCGGCGTGCGCGCCACCCTCGAGCGGGTGCAGCAGCGCGACTCCGACGGCCGCCGCCTCGGCGGCGTGCTCTGGCACACCCAGGGCTCCGGCAAGTCGCTCACCATGGTTATGCTGGCCCAGCTGCTGGCCACCGACCCGCGCCTGCCCGGCGCCCGCATCCTGCTTGTTACCGACCGCACCGACCTCGACGAGCAGATTGAGGGCACTTTCATCAAGTGCGGCAAGCTGCCCAAGCGCGCCCGCTCCGGCAAGCACTTGGGCAAGCTCCTGCACGACCCCCGCGCCGAGGTCATCACCACCCTTATCAACAAGTTTGAGAAAGCCATGAAGCACCTGGCCGAGCCCCTCGACGACGACAACATCTTTGTGCTGGTCGATGAGGGCCACCGCTCCCAGTACGGTTCCCTGCATACCCGTATGCGTCAGGTGCTGCCCAAGGCCTGCTTCCTGGCCTTCACCGGCACCCCGCTACTCAAGCATGAGAAGAGCACTGCCGCCCGCTTCGGCGGTATCATCGACCCGCCCTACACCATCCGTCAGGCCGTCGAAGACAAGGCCGTCGTGCCTCTGCTCTACGAAGGCCGCCACGTCGCCCAGTCCGTCAACGCCCGCCCCCTCGACCGCTTTTTCGAAGTCGTCACCGAGCCGCTCACTGAGTACCAGCGCGCCGACCTCAAGCACAAGGTCAGCCGAGCCGAGCCCCTCAACGAGGCCGAGCAGAAAATCCAGGAAATCGCCCTCGATATCAGTCAGCACTTCACGGCCACCTGGGCCGGTACCGGCCTCAAGGGCCAGCTCGTGACGGGCTCCAAGAAAGCCGCCCTCAAGTACAAGGCTGCCCTCGACATGCTGGGCCAGGTTACGTCCGAAGTCCTCATCTCCGGCCCCGACGAGCGCGAGGGTACCGACGACGCCTACGCCACCGAGTCCACCGACCCCATCGTGCGGTTCTGGAAGCGCATGATGGACCTGCACGGCTCTAAGGAGCAGTACCAGAAAAACGTCATCAACGCTTTCAAGTACCAGGACAAGCCTGACCTGATTATCGTCGTCGACAAGCTCCTCACCGGTTTCGACGCCCCCCGCAACACCGTCCTCTACCTGACCCGGGGCCTGCGAGAGCACAACCTGCTCCAGGCCATTGCCCGCGTCAACCGCGTGCACCCCGGTAAAGACTTCGGCTACATCATCGACTACTACGGCAACCTTCAGCAGCTCGACTCAGCTCTGAACACCTACTCCAGCCTCGACGGCTTTGACGAAGCCGACCTGGCCGATACCCTGGCCCACGTCCGCACCCAGGTCGACGAGCTGCCCCAGCGCCACGCCGCCCTCTGGGACCTGTTTCGCGCCGTGCCCAACCGCTACGAATCCGAAGCCTACCAGCAGCTTCTGGCCGATGCTGCCCTCCGCCACGATTTCTACGAGAAGGTATCCGTCTACGCCCGCCTGCTGCGCCTGGCCCTGTCCACCCTGGAGTTCACCCAGCGCAACCCGCCAGCCAAAGTCGAGCAGTATCGCCACGACGGCGCTTTCTTCCTCAAGCTGCGCGAGCAGGCCAAGCAGCGCTACGCCGATACCATCGACTACCGCCAGTACGAGGCCCAGGTGCAGAAGCTCATCGACACCCACATCAGCACCGAAGAAGTCATCCGCCTCACCCAGCTGGTCAACATCTTCGACGAGCAGCACTTCGCCGACGTCGTGGCCGAGGCCGGCACCCCCGCCGCCCAGGCCGATACCATTGCCCACCGCACGGCCCGCACCATCACCGAGAAGATGGACGACGACCCGGCCCTGTTCCGCCGCCTCTCCGAGCTCATCGAGGAGACCATTGCTGACTACCGCGCCCGCCGCATCTCCGAGGCCGAATACCTGCAACGTGCCCGCGACGTGCAGCAGCAAGTGCTGCGTCACCGCACCGCCCCCGACACCCCCGCCGCCCTCCAGGGCCGCCCCGCTGCCCAGGCCTTCTATGGCCTTACTGAGGAAGCCCTGCGCCCGACCACCGGCCTGGACGCTGCCCCGCTCCGCGAAGTAGCCATCCACGCCGGCCTCCACCTCGACGACCTGCTCCGCAGTCACCTGCTCGACCAGGACCGCCCCATCGTCGACTGGCCCCACAAAGACTCACTCGTCAACGCCGCCCGCCTCGCCCTCGACGACTACCTCTTCGACCTCAACGCCCGCGAAAAGCTTGGCTTGTCCCTGGAAGCCATCGACCGCCTGCTCGACCAGGTATTCGCCGTCGCCCGCCGGCAGTACGCATGAGTGTCACCACTTCCTCCATCACCTATGGCACTCACGAGCTGGCCTTCACGGTAGAGGTGCGCCCGCGCCGCACCCTCAGCATCTCCGTCCACCCCGACCAGCGCGTGCACGTCCTCTCGCCCCCCGACGTGCCCCTCATCCAGATTCAGGCCCGCGTCACTCGCCGCGCCGCTTGGATTCTGCGCCAGCAAGCCTACTTCCAGCAGTTCCGCCCCTCCACGCCGGACCGGCGCTACGTCAGCGGCGAAACTCATCTTTACCTCGGCCGCCAGTACCGTCTCCGCCTCGAAGATGCCGCCACGGCCCAGGTCAAGCTCATCCGCGGCCGCTTGGTAGTCCACACGCCCCGCCCAGAAGACGCCGACCACACCGCCCAGCTCCTGCGTCAGTGGTACAAGCAGCACGCCGCCGAGCAGTTCCCGGCCGTGCTGCGTCAGTGCCTGCCTCTGCTGAGCGAGTACCAGTTGCCCCCCACCACCCTTCACCAGCGCTATATGCAAAAGCGTTGGGGCAGCTGCAGCCCCGCCGGCCGCATCACCTTAAACACCGACCTCATCCGCGCCGACAAAAGCAGCATCGCCTACGTCATCCTCCACGAGCTCTGCCATCTCATCGAGCCCAACCACTCCCGCCGCTTCTACCGCCTCCTCGCTAAAATCCTGCCCGACTGGGAGCGCCGCAAGGAAAAGCTGGAGAAAGCGCTGAGCTAACTCGCTTTCCAAATGTCCAACGATTCAATACTGACCGGTAAAGCCATGGATTCTAGCTTTAGCGCCAATTCCTGCTTTTAATTGCCTCACACAATGGAAACGGTCGTATTCGATTTCTACAAATACGCTCAAACAAAGCTTTGCGCCGAAGACCAACTGTATGTATGGGCTCGCCAGTTTAAAACGGCCAACATTTCCCGCGTTAAGGTGAATAATCTTTCCCAGCCGGAGTACGAGAGGTTGATTGAATATCTTGAGGTTGGTATCACCTGTCAGTTCAACCCAGTCCGTTTCGAGATATATCTCCCTTTGCATCAGGCGCTAACAAATGCGCAAAGAAGAGCAGACCATTATGCCGTTGAAAAAAAGCAGTATATAGATACGATAGTCAAGTGCGATACGACACTGATTCAGGGAGACGATATCCCAGCTCAACTAGCTGAGATTATCAGGAAAATCACGGAACTGCAGGGGCAATGCACCAGCAAAAAAATGCATGCGCAGCTCAGGGCCAATTCAAATTATCAGGCCCTCAAGAAAGAAAGGGTCTGGCTGGAACTATACCAATTCTCGCCCGAAAATCTGGTAAAGAAGCGAGATATGGCTGCCGAATACCTTTATCATTTGGAATCAAGAGAGCAGCTATTAGTATCCAGAATGAAGGCGCTCGAAGTGAAGTGCGAAGAGATTCTAAAAATATCTTCCCACTACAAAACGCCCTCGGCTGTTGCGCTGATGCCACTCCGACCTGGCCCCCCTGGGCCGGGAACATCTGACCTGCCCAATCAAACCATTCAGGTTGAATGGCAGGACCTGTACTTTGGCGACGGCAGCTTTCTGGTCAAATACCGCGGAATTGCTCTCAATAGCTGCTTACTGCCCGAGTCCAGACGTTTTCTCAATGCCATAAAAGTCCATTACAAGTTTCGAAACGCTCCCCTTCTCCAACTACTCATTAATGGTCGGACTATCCTTAGAGTCATCAACAAGGAGGTTATCCTTTTTTACGTAAAGTTTCTTACCGATTCTTGCAGTCGCTTAGAAATCGATTCTGACATCCGACCTCGCAGCATTAGCCGCTTTGCCCGTTACAATAAGAGCTATTATCAGACCCATCTACCTAATCTGTTTCAAAGTAGGTGTCTGCATTACCTATGCCAGCTAACCGCTGCCGACTCATTTATTATTCCAACCCCTGAATTAGTGATTACCACTAATGGTACCACCTCAATCGACGACTCCTTTCTATTTCCGATAAAGAGTCACCAGCGCTATTTCATCGCTTGGGAAAGCACTGAAGAATCTAAAGCCACTTATCTATTTCAAGCTTCCGCCAATGGCTTATTGTCGACTCTGCAGCTGATTTACGATTACTTGGTGGGGCCAACCGTTAACAAACGGGAGACCCTTATATTTTCTCCAGTGCTCCAACGCCAACTTGGCTTTGTTACTCGCGTCAAGCACACCAGCTTCACAGATTGGAAGGCTGAAGTTCATATCTGTTGTTCAGTACGGACAAGGGTGCCCCACACAACAGTCTAAGTGCTGGATTTTGCATCTGCTCAGGAATGCTGTTCGGCCAACAGTAGCTCAAAGCAACTGCGCTCTTTACCAAACCCGTTCAGTTTGACTGGCTTCAAAATCCTGTCTGACACTAGCACCTGTCTGGCACTAGCAGCAATGGGGCCAGCTAACCGGACATCGCGCCTGGCCAGCTGGCCCCATTGTTTTTGCTGATGCAGTCTGCCTACTCAGCCTGCTTCGACTGGTTCTTCTTCCGCTCCAGAATGGCCGAAAGAATCACAATAGCCGCGTGTGCAATAATTCGCCACATAACCACTACCTGAAAAAGTGAAACCATAAACCCCGGCCACCCGGCCGGTTACCTCGGCACCTCGAAATGCGGCATGTCCAGCGACTTCTCATCATCGCTACGCCCATCCCCATCCCAATCCCCACCCCACCGAATCCGCCAGTCCGCCGCCAGAATAAGCCGCGAGAACTTTTGCAGCGCATCCACCGGCCAGCTCACCGACCCATCGGCCTGCAGCATCCCCACGTCCAGCGCCCCGCTCGGTAGCTCCATGTGCCGGCTCACCGTTACCCACGTCACCTTGCGCCCCGCCTCGGCCGACCCCGCCGGGAACACCGGCAACCCCGCCAGCTTCCGCAGCCGGTTCAGCATAGCCAACGGTTGCCGGCCCTGCGCGTACAGCGCCGCCTGCTCCGCGGCCGGCCGGTACCCCTGCGTTACCAGCGGCAGCCCCAGCGCCATCAGCGTCCGGTCGAGCATCCACCGCGTCAGCGCCACCCCATAGGCGTGCGCCAGGTCGCCCCGCACGTCCCGCAGCCGCGCCACCTGCACGGCCGCCTGCGCACTACTGAGCTGGAGCATCGGAAGCCGGCCCGCTGGTCGTGGTAGTAGTCGAGGCAACCGGCACCCGCAACACCGATTCCGGCTTCTGCAGCGCCTTGCGGACAGTAGCCCAGATAGTCACGACCGCCACCAGAATCTGAATGACGAGGTGCCCGTACAGCTCAATTTGGCCAGGGTCCGGCGGCGTGAGCTGGGCTACAACCGCGTTACCGAGCAGGCCGGAAGTAAGGATTTGCGCGAAGTGGCCCGTTTTGCTGGTACTAAAAAGCATGAGTGACATACGTTTGTGATTTACAGTTATACGTATAATTGTACGACAAAAGTACACCATAGCCTGAAACACAAGACCCGCTTTTAAGCATTGCTTTAATTGCACTTTGCAGCAATTAGGCGCATCCCCCTCCGCTTCCGTTGGTCGCTCCGGGGGTCGGGCTGTCCAGGGGTCCGCTTCGCTCCCGTGCTGCGCACCCGGCCGGGGCGATACTCGACGACACCAGCGGCCCCAACGATGCTACAGTCATCCCCCCGGCCGGCCCTTCCCATCCCTTGCGCATTTCTCCGGCAACGGCAGCCACCAGGGCGGGCCAGCTACCTTTCAGGACAGCCCACCCGCCCCGATTCCCCAGCCACAACCCCACAAAGACACCCCCAGCCACCGGTCGCCGTGCCCCAAAAAAGCACCGCCCCCCGATTCAGCAGCAGCAGGGCCGGCCAGCTTCCCGAGGGTCAGCCCACCACCCCCGATACTTGCCCAGCGCCGGAGGCCGGAAAAGCCCACCGGCTACCAGCAACCCGGTTTCTCGTTACCATCGTGTCGGGGGACGCCGGGCTGCCGGCCAGCAAAAGGCCGTCCCCCGGCATCCCCAAGTTGCTGCTGATACCAAAGACTCCCCCACCGCAGGCACGGCCAGCCATCCCTTTGCTTCGCCCCTAAAAGTTTGTCGCTTTGTGAACCAGCAGTACGGCGGCTTTCATGCCCAGGCTAACGCCCGGTCATCCTCATCGGCCCAGAAGCAGCAACAGCGGCAACAGCGGCCCAAAGCGGCCACCGCAGCAGGGCCTCATAAGGTGCCTGCGGCCAGTCGGCGGGCTTCGCGCCGCCCGATAAAGAAAAGCATCTAAGGGGGCAGTCCGGCCGGGCCGCCAGGTGGGCATTTTGCCGGCTGGCAGGGCGCAGGGTGGGCATTCAGCAGCCGGGCGGTGCGGTAGCAGGGCCGGCGGGCCGGCATCGCTTAGCGGGCCTGTTTCCGCGTGGGCCGCAGCTGCTACAGGCCCAGGCCGCCGGCTACTGGGGCCACGTCGGGTGCCGGGGCCGCCAGCCACTCCAGACGCTTGCCCAGCCGCGCCGCCTTGCGGGCCGCGTCCAGCGTGCCCCGGCTTTCACCGTCCCACACCACCAGCACCAGGTCGGCATCGGCCACTACCAGCCCATTGCGCACCAGCGGTGCGCCGGCTCCGTGGGCGCGGTAGTCGGGCAGGTGCTCGGTCAGCGGCACCCCGTGGCAGTTGGCCCAGCGGGCAGCCAGCCGGTCAGGGCCCGCAGCGCCCCCACTCACCACCCGGGCCACTTGGCCAGCGGCCCGCAGCGCGTCCAGGCGGGCCACCATTGCGCCCCAGGTCGTCAGGCTCCGGCTACCCACCACCGCTACTACCAGCCCGCCATCGGCACCCCTCTCTTTTTGCACTTTTTTCATACCACAAGTTACGAATAAAATACCCACATTCATACAGTTATTTTACATACATTTCTACTATCCAATGCAACAAATACCCACATTTGTACGTATATTTGTGTATAGCAAAGGGGGAAAGGCCCCCGGCGCGTTCAGCACCTAACCCATACAGGTCATGTTCACCCCGCAGCAGTTTTCCACGCTTGCCGCCGCCGCTTTGCCGGCCGTTGCGTTTGCCGCCACCATTTGCGCCACCAGCAGCGCAGCGGGCCAGGTTACCACCATCTACAAAGCGGGGTATTTCAGTGCAGAGCGTGAGCAGTGGGGCGGCAGTCCATACGAGTATTGTGGGGAGGGTGCCACCATTTTTGAGGCAGTTGCAAATGCCGTAGGTGAGGCGTGGGTGTGCAGCGGTATTTCGCCCAAAGAGTATCGGGCCGCACTCGCCACCATTGAGCAGCAGGAGGCGCAGGCCAGCGGCTGCCACTTCTGCCAGTCCCCCATCGACGCGGCCAACCGTTGCGCCTGCTTTGCCCTCGCTCATGTGTAGCCCCGCCACCCCGCCTGCTATATCTCGCGCCTTGGTCCCGGCCCACCGCCGCACCGTCTGGGTCAGCTTCGCCTACCGCACTGCCGGCCGCCGCCTAGGCGCTGTTGCCTCCATCCTTGCCGGCCGTGTCTACCATGCGTAGCCCCGCCACCTCCGCGCAGGCGGCGGCGCAGGCCCGCACCGCTGCCGCTTTCGCCCGCTTGCAGGCCACCCTAGCCGCGCTGGATGCCAGCACCGCCCGCATCAAGGCCGCCAATCTAGCCGCCGCCGCGCAGCCGCCCCGCCCCGCCCGCACCCCCTCACCGCTTGCCCTGCTCGTCTGGGCCGCCCAGCAACCCCAGTAGCCATGCAAGCCCGCCGCATCAAAGTAGCCCCGCACTACCGCCAGCTTCACCCACAAGTTCGCATCACCTCGCAGCTGCGCCTGCAAGGCAATTGGCTGGCCGCCGCCGGCTTCGCCCCCGGCACCGTCGCCGCCATCGAGGTGCAGGCCGGCCGCCTCATCATCACCCCCGCCCCCGTCCAGTAGTCACCCGCCCCGCGCCTCCCACCAGCGCGGGCCACCATCAACCCGGCCATGATTGCCCGCATCACCCCCAGCTTTCCCGAGGTCGCCGCCGCCATCTTCCCCGTGCCCGGCTGCACCGTGCGCGGCTACACGTTCGCCCACGGCACCCGCTACAACATCACCATTTGCACGCCCGCCGGCGCGGGCTGCCCCGCCCAGTACCACGGCACCGGCGGCAGCTGCTACGAAGCCCTTGCCGCCGCCGTGCAGCTCTTCCACGCCAGCGCCCACGCCTACCCCGGCACCGTGGCCTACGCTCCCCAATAGCCTGCTTTTCAACACTCAAAAATCCCTGACCCATGCCCCGTACCGCTACTACTTACCAGCCCCATTTGCTCGACCCGCACAGCGCCCAGCCGCAGCCGGTCAGCCCCACCAACGGCCGCAGCTTCAAGCTGGCCGAATTGTACCAGCTGCTCGATTGCCGCACGGTCGACGTGGTACGCCTCAGCCCTGACCTGATTTTGATAATCGACGACGAAGGCAAGTTCCGCCACCCCGCCTACCTCAATCTGCTGGCTACCTACCTCTGGTACCATCACCAGCCCGAAGCGCGGGGCCAGGATTCCATCGTGGGCCGCGCCATCCTGTGCCACGACAAACAATTCAACTAATCAACGGCAACGGGGCCACGCCGCCAAGTGGCCCCACAACCAACCCCAACCCCCGCCCCAATGGCAACCACCCCAAAAAACGCCGCCAGCGCCGCCACCGCCGCACTAGCCGCAACCGAAACCCCCACCGCCAGCCGCGCCTACCTGGAAGTAGTGAGCGTGGATGTGGAAACCGGCGAGCTGACCGAGAAAAGCCGCTTCCGCTACCTGCCCGGCCACCCCAAGCAAATCCGCGCCGACCTCAAAGCCGGCGTGTTCAACGTGGGCGGCGATAAGGTGCTGGGCAAAACCATCAGCTTCATTCCCGTAGCCCTGCGCATTTTCAGCGACAACATTCTGAACATGGGCCGCAAGGTGTGGGCCGAGCTGTTTTTCGTGGACGAGTCGGGCGCGGTCTGCGCCGTGCTGTTCCACGGGTACAGCGTCGAAAACCTCCAAAAGCTCAATGCCAGTTTGTTTTACGACGACCTGAACCTAACTGATGTTGTGCTCACGGTTACGCCCGTCAAGAAGCAGACTGAGAAGGACGGCAAGCCCGCCACCTACTTCATTGCCGATTTCAGCTACGTGGCCGCCGACCCCGCCGAGGTACAGGCCCGCCAGGAGTTTGCCCAGGATTTCGACCTGTACCGCGAGGAAACACTGACCGGCACCGGCACCGCCGACCTGCGCATTGTGCAGGGCTACCGCCTGCCGGCCGGCTACCACACCGAGCAGCCCGCCCAGCTCAACGCCGCTCCGGCCGCCGAAGCCGCCATAGTTATCGAGTAACCCTCCGGCCCCCTTTCCAGCCGCCGGGAAGGGGGCCACTTTATCCAGTTTCCATGCTAGAAACACCCCGACTACGCCAGGAACAGCCGGCCACCGACCCGGACGAGGCCGCCCGCCTCACCGCTTTAGCCCAGCTCATCAATACCACCGCCCCACTGCCCGACTTGCGCGACCTGGCCCCAGCCGTGCGCGACGCCTTCCCGGCACCCGCTTACTCGATAGGGTGCGGCAGCTCCCATATCTGGATTCTCCGCACCACCGACCAAACCCGCCTCGCAATCATCATCAGCCACCAGTAAACACACCGCAGCCCCATGTTCCAGAACCTTCAGCACCACCCCACCATCACTCAGGCCCAGCACCGCGCCCTATCCGCTATCAGCAACACCGACCTATCGAACCTTGCCGATGAGTTGCTGGGCCGCCCGCGCCGCGACTGTACCGCCGCTTTCGCCTTCGGCTCCCACTTCCACACCGCCACCCTGGAACCGCATTTGTTCGAGCCCACCAATGCCCAGAACCCCGCCGACCACCACCAGCGCCAGGCCGCCTCGCAGCTGGCCGCCGCCGTGCGCCGCCGGCGTTACCCCCGCCACCTCATCTACTCCGCCCGCGGCCAGGCCGAGCAGTCCTACACCGCCACCCACGAGCCCACCGGCCTACTGGTCAAAGTGCGCCCCGACCTGCTCATCGACAGCCCCAAGCGCCAGCGCCGCACCGTGGTGGATTTCAAAACCACCAGCTGCCGAGACCTTGCCCAGTTCCTGACCACCGTCGAGCAGTACGGCTACGACCGCCAGGGTGCTTTCTACGCCGACGTACTACAGGCCCAGCGCGTAGTGCTCATCGCCGTGCAAAAGAAGCCGCTCAAAGGCCAGGAGCCACAGATATGGGTAGTGGAGCTAACCACCGGGCAAATGGATAGCGGCCGGAAAAAATACGGCAAGCTGCTGCGGTGCGCCGCCGAGAAGCGCCACCACCATCAATCCGGCGGGCAGCTGGCCACCGCGTTGTCCCAGGATTTCGGCCAGGCCACACTCCCCCACAACAACCCCACCCGGCACTTTGCAGCAGCGTAACCATGGCCACCCCCGCCCGCCCGAACCACGCTGCATCAGAGGCAGGCGCGGCAGGCGTGGCGGGGGCGGCCACCAGCTAGTAATATTGAACCCATGATTTTAGAATTCAAGCCCGAATTCGTACCCCTGATTATTTCCGGCACCAAGGTGCATACCATCCGCGCCGGCCGCCGCTGGGTAGCCGGCCACTTCACCCACCCATACAAAAGCCTCCAGCCGTAAGACCGGAGGCTCCTTCCCTTAAGCAAAAAAGAGGTAGAAGTGTTTGCGCCCCATTGGCCGCTGCGTCATCATCAGCGTGGCCTGGTTGGCGTTGGTGAAGCGGTGCAGGCGGACGTGGACAGTGGCTACCCCACGTCCCTACTGCACCCTGAACCAAGCACCGCCGCCGCCGGAGTAAGTGGCCCACACGTATTTCACGGCGTGGACCCCATTCAAATTCGCATTGGTCAAGGTCACGGCATTGTTGACGTCGGTATTGGTGTTGCTCACGATGCAGTTGATGTCAGACGCGTTTATAATGGTTAGCTCCTGGCCTTCCACCTGCCCGCTGCCGCCAGCGGGCAGCACTATGGTGCCTGCGGCGTTCCCAATCATCATTTTAAAGATGCTGAAGGCTATGTCAGCCGACGTGAGGCTGTAGGTGCCGGCGGTGTTGCTGGGGTTCAGGCGCACGGCCAGGCGCAGGTTGCCGTTCACGTCGAGCTTGGTGGCGGGGGCGATGGTGCCGATGCCCACGTTGCCGCCTTGCTTAATCATGAGGTCAGTGGTCCAGCCCGTGCCCGAGGGGTCGGTCAGGGCATTGTCCGTGTGCATAAAGCGAATGTCACGGTCGGTTCCGTTGTAGGCGAAGAAGTACAGGTCGGCATCAATGGCACTCGAACTCATGTTGCCGGCGCCCATGCCGAAGTTGGGGTCGTTGAACATGAGGCGGCTGTGGCGCAGGTAGCTGGTCTGGCCAAACACGCCTTGCAGCAGGCCGAAGGCGCTGCTGCCAGTGGTGCCATTGCCCAGATGAAACGCATAAGCGGGGCTTATGGTGCCAATGCCCACGTTGCTGGTGACTTGGTCGAGGTAGAGGTGGGGCAGTTGGGAGCCAGCCGCGCCGTTGTAGGGCTGTAGGCCATTGGTGCCACCCCACAGGCCCATGCCGTAGTTGCCGGCGCCGTTTAGCACCAGGCCCAGCCCATAGAAGTTGGTGCCGGTAGTGGCTTCATAAATGGCCAGGCGCCCGGCTGCCGCGTTGGCACTGGTGGTGGTGCTGCCGAAGGAAAACCGCGAAATCGGGGCGGTGGTGCCAATGCCCACGTTGCCGCCCGTGGTGATGCTCATGCGGGCCGTGCTGGTGGTGTAAAAATCAAGCCCGAACTGATTGCCGGTGGCATTGCGCTTGCTGCCGATGGCTTCGCCGCTGTTGGTGGGCCCGAAGCGTAGGGTGTTAGCCACGGTGCCGGTGTTGGCGTTGCCTGCGTCCACGGCGATGTTGGCCGAGGACTGGATGTTGCCGGTGATGCTGGCGCTGCCGGCCATGAGCAAGCCGCCCACGGTGCCGGTGCCGTCCACGTTGAAGCTGGCCCCGGTTTGCTGGGTGGTCTGGTTCTTAATCACACCTGTGATGTTGGCTCCGTTCAGCACCGGCGCGGGCACCGACGAAGTGCTTGGGGTTGGGGTGATGGTAGCGTAGCCGTCACCGAAGCGGAAGCCCTGCGTGTGCGTGACGGCGCTGGCGCTGGGGCCGGCATACGAGCTGCCGCCGCCACCGCCGCCATGGAAGTAACCACTCCCCCCACCGTAGTAGCCTCCACCACCGGCCCCCGAGTAATAATAGCCGTCGTTGACCCCCCCGGGGTTGCCCGCACCACCGGTGCCTAACGTGCCACTTGCATACCCGCCGCCGCCAGCAGTTTGGGTCCCGCCCGAGCCGCCGAAGTCGGGGTCGCCCTGGCCGCCCACTAGGCCGCCACCCGCGCCGCCCGGGCCTGAGCCGCCTCTCGTGGTCAAATCGCCACCTCCACCTCCACCACCGGCCACCAGCAGCCGATTGGTCAGAGCCGTACCCCCGCTGCGAATATCGGTAGCGCCGCCGCCGCCACCGGCGGCATTTCCTAAGCCGCCGCCGTTGTAGGCAGCAGGCGCAAAATTGTTCATCCCGCGCTGACCCACGTAAATGGTCAGCACCTGGCCGGGGGTCACGGCCAGTACGGCCTGCACCCGCCCCCCCGGGCCCTGTCCGGTGCCGGCACGGTAGTAGCTCCCACCCATAGCACCCACCAGGTCCACGTTCAAGGAAGTGACGTTCGGCGGCACGGTGTAGGTTTGGGGCGCGCCGGTGTAGGAAAAGGTAGTAGGCGGCGTGCTGTCGACCAGCATGGGCTGCCACTGGGTCCCGCTCCACACATTGAGCACCCCGGTCGTGGTGTTAAAGACGGTGAGGCCTGCCGCTGTGCTGGCTGGGTTAATGGTATTTCGCTGAGCCTCAGACATGCGCGGGGGCAACAAGCCTTGGGTGGTGCTGCTCACGTCGAGCGCCGCCGAAGCGTTGGGGATGGTGGTACCGATGCCCACACCCTGGGCCTGGGCAGCTAGGCTGCCGCCGGCCAGCGCGACTACCAGGGCCAGGCCCCGAATCAAAGTGGTAAAACGATTTATCATTAGTTAGAAAAGCTGAACGCGAATAAGTAGGAGGAAGAAAAAGCCAGGCTACTCCACCACGCAGCGTGCGCCGAAGCGGGCCGAAGCCGAGGTGTAGCGCAGCAGGTAGGCACCGGAGGCCAACCCTTGCAGGGGCACTTCGCCCTGGGCGCGCCCGTCCACCGGGGCAGTGCGCACCACGCGGCCCAGCAGGTCGAGCACTTCCAGCGTGGCCGCCTCGGCGGGGCCGGTGTAGAGGTAGGTAGCCGCGGTGCCCACGGGCACTTTGGTGGGGTACACTACAAAGCCCGCGGCCTGGGGCGTCAGGGCCACGGTGCGCACCGGTGAGTAGCTCACGTCGCCGCTCAGGTCGGTCTGGCGCAGGCGGTAGTACAGCAGCGTGGCCCCGGCCGGCAGCTGGCCGTCGAGCAGCGTGTAGTCGTGGCGGGCGGTGCTGGTGCCGGCCCCGGCCACCGTGCCGATGGTGGCAAAGGCGCGGGCGTCGCGGCTGCGCTCAACCACGAAGCCGGCGTTGTTCAGCTCCTGGGCTGTAGCCCACACTAGGCGCACGGCGGCCGGTCCCTCGGCGCGGGCCGCAAAGTCGAGCAGGGTCACGGGCAGCGGGTTGGCGGCGTTGCTCACCGTGAAGCGGCTGAGCGAAGTCGGATTCATCGAAATGCTGCGGGCGCTGGCGTTGGCCACGGGGCTGCGCACAGCCCAGGGCTGGCCGGCAGCAGTTTGCTGCCACACGCGGGCCTGGCTGAAGTCGGCAATGCCGTTGTCGTTGTCGGGCAGCCAGCTCAGGGTGAGCTGCACGGCGGCGCTGGGCTGGGTGGCGGGAGCCACGGTCCAGATGCGGTCGATGCCCTTCAAGGCAGTGTTGGTCAGGTTTTGGCCGTAGCTAACGTCGGGCGTGAGCAGGCCGGCCGTGCGCGTAATGGCCACCGTGCCCAGGTTGTTGGTGGTGGGGTCGAGCACGGCGCCGTGGCCAAAGTCGACGGCCGCGCCGCTTACGGCGTTGCGCGTGATTTCGAGTGCGCCCAGCACATAGCGGCCCGTGGCCTCGCCGGCCAGCGTGGCCCCGTTGGGCAGGCGCAGCACGTTCACCGTCGTCCCGTTCTTGGTGTTCACCAGGCCGCTGGTCAGGGCCAGCTGGTTGCTCACGGTCAGGTCGCCGGCCAGACGCAGGGTGTTAGCACCGGCCGTGGGCTTGTTCAGCAGCAGCTGGTAGAGCGTGGCCCCACCGGGGGTCAGCACCTGGTCAGCCGCGCCACTGAAGGTGACCGGGCTGGTGCCGGGCAGCAGGGTACCAGAGTTAACCAGGTCGCCACGCACTTCCAGTCCCCCAGTGCTCAGGTCCAGCGTGCCGGAGTTGGTAAGAGGACCCTCCACCCGCACAGTGCCGGCGTTGGTCAGGGTGCCACTCTGGTTCGTGAGGCCGCCCGTGCCCACGTAAAGCACCGCCCCTGGCTGCACCGTGATAACGGCCCCGCTATTAACCAAGTCCTGCGCCTTACTTGGCAAAGCATGCAAAACCGCCCCCAAGCCCATTAAAGTAAACAAGTGTTTCATATTTGTGCCATAAAGCTACACCTTCGGCAGGTGGCTATGCAAAGCGGGCCACTCGGAAATGATTGCATGGTTTGACAATCATTTCCGAGTGGCCCGTAAGACCTTGCAAAGGTAAGGTCAACTCTTCTTAAAAGGAATCATAACGAACATAATAAAGTGTAAATAGCATTGGTTAAGTGCCTAGTTGTATGGTCCCGGAGTATGGTGGGTCGGTTCTCGAATAAAGCTACTAGGATTTTTCCGCCATTCCGCACAAACAAATTCGTAGGGTGTCAATCCCTTGAGCCGTTTGAGGCGTTTGGCAAAGTTGT